>DAOWIY010000107.1 GCA_030640665.1 Clostridia bacterium | reverse complement strand
TTCAATGGAAGATCCATCAAAACCAACTCCGTCCCCCAACCCTACTTCTAATTCCTCTACAGTAATGGTAAAGCTTTTCAGAAATCCTAATATGTCGGTAAACCACAAATGAATAAACTTTACCTTATTTCTTTTTACTTCTTCAAGTACCCATTTTTTATCCTTAACCTGCATTGTTACTTTCCTCGTTACTTTCCTCGTCACTTTCCTCAAGACTTGGAGTTTTTAAATTATTATGTTCTTCATTATATTCTGCGAGAATCTTCTTTTGGATGATTTCCCTTAATTCTTGATTAAGGGGATAGGCAGTGTCTATAAATTCTCCATTAGGTAATTTGCGAGAGGGCATAGCTACAAAAAGTCCGTTTTCTCCTTCAATAACTTTTAGCCCGTGGATACGAAAAGAGTCATCAAAGGTGATAGTTGCCCATGCTTTGAATCTTTCCTTACCCTCAACCTTTCTTATCTTTACTTCTGAAATCTTCACTCTAACCCTCCTTAAGATTTTTATCTGTAGGTTGAACTAAATAGACTTTTCCTCTTCCTTGTAGTTTACTGCGGAGACTCTCTCCTTCTTTCTTGTTTTCAACCATACCAAAAATAATAGATCCACTTCCTGTCATCAAAGTTCCTTTTGCCCTTGCTTGCATCATCTCTTTTTTGACTGCCTTCATTACAGGAAATCTTTCCAAAACCACCCCCTCTAATCTATTATATAAAAATTCACTTATTCCGAGTAAGCCCTTTTTTTCCACTAGGGTTGCCAGGAGTTTAGCACTTAATTTTTTTTTTGTCAATTCTCCCCTTATCTTTTCATAGACCCAGGAGGCAGAGACAGGAATTCCCGGATCTAATAGAACCAGCCATCCATCCTTTAAAGAAGGAAGAGGGATGAGGATCTCCCCCTTGCCTCTGACAAGAGAGGTTCCTCCTCTTAAACAGAAAGGGACATCTGCTCCCAGTAAACTAGCCCATTTTGAGAGGATTATAAGAGGAACTCTCACTCCGAAAAGTTTATTCATTCCCCATAAAGTAGCTGCAGCATCAGCACTGCCTCCCCCTAGCCCTGCTTTTCTAGGAATAGTTTTGTGGATTTCTATCTGTAGACCTTGTTTTATCTTTGTCTTTTTTAAAAAAAGCTCTGCTGCTTTATAGCAAAGGTTCTCTCTGCCTAAGGGGATATCAGGTTCATCAGATAAAATTTCAATTCCCTGTTTAAAGGATTTGAGAACGAGCCTATCGTATAAGGTTACCGATTGCATTACGGACTCAATCTCGTGATAGCCATCATTGCGTTTTCCTATTACATCTAAATAAAGATTGATCTTAGCTGCTGTCCAGAGGGTGAGCTTTCTTCTCATCTGTTTATTTTCTTTTGTTTTCTAGATTTTTTTTGATAATTCTTAATAGCTTTATCATGAAGTGATCCATTACCTTTTGACTATATTGGAACATATTTTGTTTTCCTATTTGACCGCAGCTTAAGGTTTACAGCTTCTTCGAGACACGGGTCACAAGTGACAAGCCATAACTTTCACGAGCATCGAAAATCGAGAATACGGTTGCTCATCAAGAGTTTATTGTAGCTATTTTTAAGAATAAAGCAAATGAAATTCGTATCTCGTATCTCGTTGGTTAATTAGTTTAAATGGTTAATTGGTTAATTTTTCCCCTCACCCTATCCCTCCAAATTAGTCGTTAGTATTTAGTATTGGGTTGAGTTTTTTCAATTAAACTTTTATATTCCGTAAAGGATTCTTATCCTTATTATCATTTCTTCATAGTCCTTCCTTACTATTCACTAACGACTATTCACTAAATACTATCAGGGAGAGAGAACACGAGCATCAAGCATCGAGAATCGAGCATCTAGAACCATTCACCATTCACGAAATACGAAGTACGATGTACGATATACGGATTTTTGATTATTTGACAGAGAGAAGAATGTGTGATAGATTTAATGAGAACCGTGTGTGATAGGGGTTTAATAAAAATCGAAAAATGAGATGGAAGAACGAGCTGGCTTATTTAGAGTTTTAAAAAATACTAATTTTCTTGCTCTTTGGATTGGGCAAATTATTTCCCAGTTTGGAGATCGCCTGGCCCAGATGGCTCTGGTAGGTTTATTCTTAAAACAAACAGCAGGAATTTCCCTTTCTCATTCCGTTCCCATAATGAGGAATCTTTTCTTCTTCTCTACCTTACCTATTGTACTTTTTAGTCCTCTAGCTGGAGTTTACATAGACAGATGGAGCCGCAAAGCCACTCTTGTTGTAGCTGATTTTCTGCGAGCAGGCTTGATATTACTTATTCCTTTTTTAGCCGTATACTTTAAAGGGATGGCTTATATTTATGTAACAATATTCCTTGTCTTTACCGTAACTTGCTTTTTCACCCCAGCTAAATCAGCTATTATCCCTAATCTGGTAAAAAAGGGAAATCTTGTCGCTGCTAATTCTCTTTCCAATATTACGCGGATGATAGCTATGATAGGAGGGATTAGTGCAGGAGGAGTTATAGTAGCCTGGCTAGAGATACGGATGAGTTTTTACCTTGACTCTTTAACTTTTCTTCTCTCCGGACTGGCTATACTTACCATTAGAATCAAAGAGAGTTTACCTGCGGACCCACCTCTAGAGAAGGCCGGAGTGGGTTTAAAAAAGGTAACGAGAGAATTAATAGAGGGGCTGGAGTTTATTAAGCGTGAGAAGAGGGTTAGCTTTGTTACCCTTAGTTTGTTTGTACTCATGGCGGCCAGCGGCATGGGGTATCTATTGATCACTGTTTTCATAACCAAGGCTTTAGGTCTAGGGACAGTTGGTTTAAGTGTTTTTGCTGTCTTCTTGGGAGTAGGGATGGCAGCCGGAGCTCTACTTTATGGTCAGTTTGGAGAGCACATTGGACGAGAAATAGTTATTTTGGGAGGATCTTTTATAGCGGGAGGATGTGCTCTTCTCTTAGGAGGAAGTAAGTCTTTCCTTATTCTTTCTTTGGCTATAGGAATAATAGGATTCGTTGCTTCTCCTATTGTTACCGCTGCTTATACATTGATTCAGGAAATGACTCCTGATAGAATTAGAGGAAGGGTTTTCTCTGCCCTGGAGGTAGTAATTAATGCCTCATTTCTTCTTTTTCTTTGTCTGGGTGGGATTTTGGCTGCTAAATTTCCTATAGAGAATATTTTTTATTTTACCGGAGTGGGGTTATTAGTCTATGCTGGCGGATTTTTACTATTAAGGTTTTCTAAAGGATGGCTGTGAGGTGTGGATTTATTTTTTATACAAAGTGGGGATCTTTCTTTCTTGCCATCTCCCTTCATTTCTAGCCTATTGGATAGCTAAAAGATTGGCTGATCTTTATTTTCTGGTCTTTACCGGCAGGCCCAGGTTATATAAAAAGGCAATTTTTCATAATTTGTCCTTAATTCTGGGTAAAGATAAGAAAAATCCTGGGATGAGGGAAACTGCCCGCTACTCTTATTATAATTTTAGTAGATACTTGCGAGAGTTTTTTTGGTCACCTGGACTGGATAGAAAAAAATTTCTTAACTTAATTACTTGCGTAGGACTGGAGAATCTTGATTATGCTCTCTCAAAAGGAAAGGGAGTTATACTTCTATCAATCCATTTTGGCAATTGGGAGTGGGGAGGAATCGGCGTGGCTTTATCTGGATATAAAGTAAATTTCCTGGTGCGAAAACACCAAAATAGGTGGATAAATGAACTCTACTACAGGATACGAGAAAGAATGGGGGTCAGAGTCCTCTTTTTAGAAGAGCTAAGGAAGGCAATAAAGACTCTAAAAAGAAATGAGATTTTGGCTGTGCTGGCCGATGAAAATGTGGGAGAGGGAGTAGAGGTAGACTTTTTTAAATACAAAGTTAGCCTTCCCTCTGGGCCCTTTAAGCTAGCTTGGCGGACAGGAGCAATAATTACTCCTGCTTTTGTTGTTAGAGATAAAAAAGATAACCTACAAAAAGGAATTATAGAAAGGCCCTTTAAAGTGAAGAAAACCTACAGTGAAGAGGAGAGCATAAGAGAAGCTGCTAATAGATTTATTCAGATCGTACAGGACTACCTTTATTACTATCCAGACCATTGGCTTTTAGGAGAACCTAAAATAGTGAATAGTGAACAGTAAGGAAGGACTATGAAGAAATGATAATAAGGATAAGAATCCTTTACGGAATATAAAAGTTTAATTGAAAAAACTCAACCCAATACTAAATACTAACGACTAATTTTAGAGAGTAAAAAATGGAGAAATCTCACCAGCGTCTAAGAATTCTTGTTTTGTATATGGCAGCTGCTACTGGACATAGGCAAGCAGCAGAAGCTATTAGACAGACTTTAAAGAAGCTTTATCCAGAGGTAGAAGTACGAAGAGAGAACTTATCTCGATACGGAAATTCCTTTTTGAGATACTTACTGGAGGGTCTCTATAATGCTATAATAAGACTTACTCCCTGGTTTTGGAATCTTATTTGGGACAGC
>DAOWIY010000002.1 GCA_030640665.1 Clostridia bacterium | reverse complement strand
GATTCCTCCGATAATATTCCCGGGGTTCCCGGTATTGGAGCGGTCACAGCTAAAACATTAATTCAAAAATTCAATACTTTAGAAAATCTTCTTGATAACCTCGAGGAACTCCCTTCTAAAAAAAGGGACCTTTTTAAAGAATACATTCCTCAAGCAAAACTAAGCAAGGAACTAGTCACAATAATAACTACTGTTCCCCTCAAAATAAACATGGAGGAGCTTAAATTAAGGGATCCAGAGAAAAATTTGCTTTTTGCCTTATTTAAAAGACTAGAATTCAAGGGATTGATAAAAGAATTTGCTCCTCTTATCTCTCAGGCCCCTCAAAAAATAGATTATTATGAAGTCACTACCCCTGGAAAATTAAGAAATCTGGCTTCTAAATTGAAAAAAACTTCTTTTGCTCTAGATATGGAAAAAAATGAAAAAACTGAAGGAATAGCTTTCTTCTTGAAAAATGAGGCCCCCTACTGGCTTCCTTTAGAAGGAACCGAAATTAAAAAAGACCTTATTTTAGAAGAGCTAACCCCTATTTTTGAGGATCCCCAAATCAAAAAGACTGGACATAATCTAAAAAGAGTTATTCTCCAGCTCAAGAGGTTAGGAATAAACCTGGCTGGATTAGGTTTTGATACACAGTTGGCAGCTTACCTTTTGAATCCTTTAGCCTCAAATTATTCCCTTGAAGACCTCTGTCTTAATTACCTGGAAACAAATCTTTCCCAAGGAGCCCATCCTGCCAGAAAGGTTAAGTTTATTAAAGAGCTTTCCCTCTCCCTGGAAGAAAAGCTAAAAAAGGAGGGTTTATGGAATTTATTCGGTAAGGTAGAAATGCCCCTTGTAGAAATCCTCGCTAAAATGCAGGAAAAAGGAATTAAGATAGATAAAGCCATCTTGAAAGAATTCTTAAAAGAAATCAAGGAAAGAAGAGAGAAAATAGAAAAAGAGATTTATGAAGAAGCAGGGGAAAGATTTAACATTAATTCATCCAAGCAACTAGGAAAGATTCTCTTTGGAAAGTTGAATCTGCCACCTCTTAAGAAAACAAAAACGGGCTATTCTACCAATGAGGAAGTTCTGCAAACTCTCTCGCTGATTCGCCCCTCTATTAGTAAGATATTAGAATATCGCCGACTCTTCAAATTAGAAACTACTTATGTAAAACCTTTCCCCGGGCTAATTAACCCAGAAACAGAAAGGATCCATACCTCCTTTAATCAGACTGTCACTGCTACAGGAAGACTTTCCTCCTCTGGGCCCAACCTGCAAAATATTCCTATCAGAAATAAATTGGGAGAAAGATTAAGAAAGGCATTTGTGGCTGAAAAAGAATACCTTTTTCTTTCTAGTGATTACTCACAGATAGAGCTGAGGTTTCTTGCTCACGTCTCAGGAGATAATAATTTAAGAAGTGCCTTCCTTAAGAATGAAGATATCCATCGCCAGACAGCAGCAGATATCTTCGACGTTCTTCCTCTCGAGGTTACAGCCCCTATGAGACGGAAAGCAAAAGTAGTCAATTTCGGAATTATTTATGGAATGAGTTCCCATGGGCTCTCCAGAGACCTGGGTATTTCTTATAAAGAAGCGGAAGATTATATTCAAAGATATTTTAAGCGTTACCCTGAAGTGAAAGAATATATCAATAAAACATTAGAGGAAGCTCGAGAAAGAGGATATGTAACCACTTTTATGGGAAGAAAAAGACCTCTTCCTGGAATTTCCTCTTCCCATAAAAGAACGCGGGAGTTTGCCGAGCGTACTGCTATTAACAGTCCTATCCAGGGAGGAGCAGCCGATCTCATTAAGCTGGCTATGATTAATCTGGACAGGCGATTCAAAAAAGAGAAACTAGGAGTCTATATTATCCTTCAAATCCATGACGAACTTCTTTTTGAAGTACCCGAAGCTGAAATTGATATGACTCGGAAAATAGTCAAGCAGGAAATGGAAAAAGCAATAAAGCTATCCGTCCCCCTTCTGGTAGAAACAAAAGTGGGCAAAAACTGGGGCGAGATGAGGAAACCATAAATGAAACTTCACGAGCTTTCTGCTCACAGGCTTCATAAGTTAATTAAAAATAGGGAAGTTTCTGTAGAAGAAATAGTTATCTCTCTATTTCAACGTATAGAGAAGGTGGAGGAGAAAGTAAAGGCTTTTCTCTTCCTCTATAAAAAAGAAGCCCTTGAGGAGGCCAGAAAATGGGATAAAAGAATCTCCCAGGGAGAGGATATAGGACCTCTCAGCGGTATTCCTATTGCTATTAAGGATAACATCTGCCTGGATAAAAAAGAAACTACATGTGCCTCTCGTATCCTTAAAGAATTTTATCCTCCTTATGCGGCTACGGCTATAGAAAGATTGAAGAAAGCAGGGGTTATCTTTATAGGCAAAACCAACATGGATGAATTTGCTATGGGATCGTCTACAGAAAATTCTGCTTTCCAGATAACCCGTAATCCCTGGAATCTAGAAACTATCCCTGGAGGATCCAGCGGAGGATCAGCAGTGGCTGTAGCTAGCGGAGAAGTTCCCCTTGCTTTAGGCTCAGACACCGGGGGATCCATTCGCCAACCAGCCGCTCTTTGCGGAGTAGTAGGTTTAAAACCTACCTATGGGCGAGTCTCCCGTTATGGCCTGGTAGCGTTTGCCTCTTCTTTGGATCAAATTGGCCCTGTCACTAAGACAGTTAGAGACTCTGCCAACCTTCTTCAAGTAATCTCTGGCAAGGATGAGTTTGATTCTACTTCTTTGGATTATTCTGTTCCTGACTACTCCGAGTCTCTTATTTCTGAACTAAAGGGAATAAGAATAGGTCTTCCCAAAGAATATTTCATTCCCGGAATAGAAGAAGAAGTTAAAAAGAAAATTCTTACAGCAACAAAGGTGCTGCAAGACCTGGGAGCACGAGTCGAAGAAGTATCTCTTCCTCATACAGAATATGCTGTAGCCACCTACTATCTGGTAGCTACGGCAGAGGCAAGCTCCAACTTGGCCAGATATGACGGAGTAGGATATGGATATCGAACAAAGGAAAAGACTAATCTTATAGATATGTACAAAAAGAGCCGCCAGCAAGGATTTGGGGATGAGGTGAAAAGAAGGATAATGTTAGGAACTTATGTTTTAAGCAAGGGATATTACGAGAACTATTACGGAAAGGCACAAAGAGTGCGTACTCTCATTAAAGAGGATCTGGATAAAGTATTTCAAGATTTTGATGCCGTTATCACCCCCACCTCTCCTACGGTCGCCTTTAAGGTGGGAGAGAAGATAGATGACCCCCTCAAGATGTACCTTTCTGATATATTTACCATCTCGGCTAATCTTGCTGGCATTCCTGGTATCTCCATTCTTTGCGGTTTTAACAAGGATAATCTACCCATCGGCCTTCAGATTTTAGGCAAAGCTTTCGATGAGGAAACTGTACTCAGAATTGCCTACGCTTATGAACAAAATACAGAATGGCATAAAAGAAGAGCGGAAATTTAATGAATAAAGACTGTCCAGTTATTATAGTGAGAGGAGAGACGCTGCCCGAGGTCTGGGAAAAGTCGCTCCTGGAATGCTGGAAGAAGGGAATAGCTGTAAAGACCGAATACGATAAGCCCGAGGATCCTCCCAGCAAGGACTGCACTATGATTATGGAAGTAATCCATCCCTTTAAAGAACCCCGTTTGCACCGAGCTTTCCCTGCTGGACTGGAAGATTTAGAGATATATCGCCAGGAAGTTCTATATGGCATCCATGATGACTGGATTAAACCAGAAGAGGGAAAATGGGAATATACCTACCATGAAAGACTATTTAATTACAAACTTCCTCATAATTCACAATCTATCAATCAAATAGACTTTATCGTTGATAAACTATCTAAAACTTCTTACTCCCGAAGAGCTCAAGCAGTCACCTGGAAATGCTGGCTTGACCCAGGATTCGACGATGCCCCTTGCCTCCAAAGATGCTGGTTTCGCATTTTTGGAGATAACCTGCAATTAAATGTTCACATCAGAAGCAATGATGCCTTTAAAGCTGCTTTTATGAATATGTTTGCCTTTACTGAACTGCAAAAAATGATAGCGGAAAAAATTAGTCAGAAAATAGGAAAGAAAATAAAGCCGGGTAAATATGTACACATCGCCGACAGTTACCATATTTACGGTTCTTATTACAAAGATTTCCAGGGTTTTCTTAGCACCCTGGAAAAAAGATCCTTTAAAGAAAGAACCTGGGAAACCTGCTTTGCCGAGCCATTTTTCAAAGAAGCAAGAAAAAAATTGGAAAAAGAAAGGAAAAACTCTTAATGAAAAAGGTGTTAGTAACGGGAGGAGCTGGTTTTATTGGCTCTCACATTGTAGATGGTTATCTTAATCAGGGCTGGCAGGTAGTAGTGGTGGATAACCTCTCCAGCGGAAAAAGAGAAAATCTAAATAAGGAAGCTAAATTCTACCAAATAGACATCACCGACAAAGAGCTAGCCGAGGTGTTTGCTCAGGAGAAGTTTGACCTGGTTAACCATCATGCAGCCCAGATAGATGTGAGGATGTCAGTAAAGAAGCCCTTATTCGACGCCCAGATGAATATTTTGGGAACTTTAAATCTTTTAGAGAATTGCCTCAAGTATAAGGTAAATAATTTCATCTTTGTCTCCTCAGGAGGAGTAGTTTACGGCGAACCTGAAAAACTACCTCCGGATGAATATTATCCTAAGAATCCTCTTTCTCCTTACGGAGTGGCCAAACACACCATAGAGCACTATCTTTACTACTATAGGAAAACTTTTGCCTTAAACTATCTTTCCCTAAGATATGCTAATGTTTACGGACCCAGACAGGACCCTTATGGAGAAGCAGGGGTAATCTCTATATTTACAATAAAGATGCTCGCCGGAGAATCTCCAACCATCTTCGGAGATGGTGAGCAATTAAGGGACTATACTTATGTGGGTGATGTAGTAGATGTTAATATGCTTGTTAGCCAGAAAATAGAAGACCTTAATAAAAGAAAAATAAGCTCACCTGATGATTTGGCCTACAATGTGGGAACAGAGAAAGGAAGTTCGGTAAATTTACTGTATAAGCTGTTGGCTAAAATTACTAATTTTCAAGGAGAGCCTATTTATGCTTTAGAAAGAAAAGGAGAGATAAGAAAGACGTATCTGGACACCAGCAAGGCAAAAAAGGAACTGGGCTGGCAAGCTAAATTGGAACTAAAAGATGGATTGGAAAAAACAGTAAGCTGGTTCAGGAAACGTAAATGGTGAATATGACGCCCTCTCATGCTAGAGGCGGCTGAGCGCTGTTTTTAACCTATTTCTTTTAACCCCTTTTCCATCCTATTTAAACCTTCTTCAATCTTCTTTTCATCTAGCGCATAACTCAGCCGTATCCTGTCAGGAGCCCCAAACCATTCCCCTAAATAGGTTATAACTTTATATTTTTTATAAAGAGTCCATACTAACTCCCGAGGATTTTTTACTTTTGGTAAAACATAAAATGCACCTTCTGGCTTCCATAAATCTAACCCCAAATCACATAGACCTTTATAAATAATGTCTCTTCTTCTCCTCCATATCTTAAGCTGCTCTGACATATAGCTTTTAGGAGCCCTCATAGCTCTAAGAGCCATATCTTGCCCCACTAAATTAGTATTCATAGATGTATGGGTTTTGATTTCAATTGCTTTATTTACAATCTCTTGATCACTGCTCCATAAATAACCAACTCTTACTCCACACATGGCATATGTCTTTGAAAATGAATTCACGGTAATAACATGCCTTCCTTTTAGAATATAATTTTCTCTTTCATAGATTAATTCTTTATATACTTCATCAGAAATAACATATACTCCAAGCTCGCTTGTTATTTTTTCTATCTTTTTTAATGTTTGGATTCTCTCTACTCTTCCTGTGGGGTTGGATGGTGAATTTATGAGAACGGCTTTGCATTCGGATACTTTTTTTCTAAAATCGTCAATATCAATCCTTCCATCTTTTAGTTTAGTATAAACTGGCTGCATACCGGCAAGTCTTACTATATGAGGATATGAATAATAGTATGGCTTAGGCAGTAAAACTTTTCCTTTACCTATTGCTCTGAATATTAAATCAAGAGCTTCAGAGGCTCCATTGGTGATGATGAAATTATCTGCAGTCGATGCAGGATATTCCCTGGATAATGCTTCTCTTAGCTCTTTTTCCCCTTGTATAAGTCCATATCTCAAATCACTTCTTATGTTTATACCCTCTACTGCCTCTTTTGGTGGTGGAAGATCCGGTTGTCCTGAGCCAAAACTTATAATATCATTTCCTTGTTTGCCAATGAATATTGAAGGACTACTCAAATTTCTATTTTCCTTCATTATTGTCTCCTGATTCTTACTATAAATGTAAGACAAATAAACCAATTGTCAAGAATAACTCTTTCTTTAACACTTTGCTTTTAAATCTTTGACTTCGAATATGCTCTTCAAATTAGCAATAATATCCATAGATTTTATCTCACAATTTATTAAGATAAGGAATTTTTATGCTGCATCGTCACATGGTAGCTGCGATGATACCGTTATGGGAAGTTTCAAATTCTATCCCTGTAATATGTTTCCAATAAATTTTTGTCGTAGGGTGCCTTTCTTCCTGGACATACTTCCCTTGGACATAGCTGGCAACTTTCAAATCTGATTTCTGTGGGGAAATATATTCCAGAGACAGATTTATTTGGAACCATTAGAAAACTATCGGTTAGCTCAACCCCAATCAAATCTTTCACATTGCCAAAAATTGAAAACAATTGTTTTTGCTCTTCTATGGGCCATAAATCCTTGGCCCCTGATCCCGGATTCATTTTTGACACCTGTCCCAGGGCATATTTTCTTTTTAAATAATCGTCAAGATATTTTATACTACTCCCTAAAGCCATCTCTTTAATTGTATCCAGCCAGAATTGTTTCATAAAATCATCAGTGGTAGCTACTATTTCGTCCAATTCTCTTCCACATGTGGCAACATATAGAAAGACTCTTTCTACCTTGTCTAAATTAACCCGAAGGACACGGCTGGTAAATATTACTCCTCCAATATTCACTGTGTTGTGGCCTTTGTCTTGAATATAGGAAACTTCATAGATAGTCTTTGGCTTACATATAGAAGCAGCGCTCTGAAGCAAATGTTGAATATCTTTTGCATCTTCGCTTTTTTTATCTATATGTAACCTTGCTAGGAGTGTATCCATATCTACTTGAAAAACTATATCATTGAGTACTTCCATTTTTGGATTTCCAGATCTCAAACTCAAAAATTTCCCATAACGTTCAAACATATCTGAGCTTTACGAAGCAAAGTGACATCCTCCCTATCCACAAGGGATGGAGCATTCGGCGGCAATTTTTAGTAAGGAGATGCGCATATCGATTTATGCGGATGAGGGAGTTTCTCCTGCCAGGGCTAATAGTTTATTCTCTTTTTCTTCTACTTCTCTTTCCAGCCTCTCAACTATCCCTTTATTCTTCTCGCTTAAGAGATGCTTAAACCTTCCTTGAGATTCTAGCCATTCTCTAAAGGGACGCCTCTTTTTAGGACGATAGGTAATCCTGTACTTTCCATTTTCTACTTCGTATAAAGGCCAGAATCCGGTCAAGGTAGCGAGCTTGGCTATTTGAATAGATTGAGAAGACTCGTATCTCCAGCCCCGCGGACAAGGGGAGAGAATATTGATAAAGGTGGGACCTTCTGTATTTAAAGCTTTTTGCACTTTCTTTATTAAATCGTTATAATAAGCAGGATTAGCCTGAGCCACGTAAGGAGAGTCGTGAGCAACAACAATTTGCGTCAAATCCTTGCGAGGCCGCTGTTTTCCTTCCGGTATGGCTTTTCCCACAGGAGAAGTGGTAGTAGCTGCTCCTTGAGGAGTAGCACTGGAGCGTTGTATCCCAGTATTCATATACGCTCCGTTGTCATAGCAGACGTAAAGGAGATTGTGCCCTCTTTCCAGAACTCCTGAGAGAGCCTGCAGGCCTATATCGTAGGTTCCTCCATCTCCACCAAAGGCAATGAATTTAATAGTTCTATCGATCTTGCCCTGCCTTTTTAGAGAACGATA
Source organism: Clostridia bacterium (assembly GCA_030640665.1). GTDB lineage: Bacteria > Aerophobota > Aerophobia > Aerophobales > AE-B3A > JAUWRC01. Next base: position 2,521 of record DAOWIY010000002.1, on the reverse strand, counting down.
AGCTGCTTCTGCTCCTGATAAGGTAGAAGCAGAATTTTCAAAAGCACAATGGATAAAGGGAATCCTCCAGGCACTAAAAGGGTAAATAGTAGTAGCTACTTCCAAACATCCTGTAGCACAGCTTATTACTAGTGGATCCTCGGCAGCCATAAGAATCTGCCTTACAATAATAGAAGCACCACAGCCAGCACAAAGCCTCTGACCTCCGCTGAGAAGCTCTTTTTTCTTCGATAACTCCTTAAGAGACGGCATTCTCTCCTCCTTTCTCATTCTCTCAATCCCAGATAACCGACCAGTTTCTCTATCTTCTTAGTCTGGGCAATTCTTTCAAGATTCTTGTAAACTGCCTTGATTTCATCTATACCAATATCTCTGCCCCCTAATCCATAAATATAATTTACTACGGGAACTCTTTTGGCTTCCTCAAAAAGAGCTGACCTAATTTCCAGGAATATCGGTCCCCCCTCAGCTCCAAAAGAGACAGAACGGTCGAGAATAGCTACAGCCTTAGCATTTTTTAATGCCTGGCTCACCTCTCGGACAGGAAAAGGACGAAAGGCTCTTATTTTTAGAAGGCCAGCCTTGACGCCTTCCTCTCTTAATTGGTTTACCACAGCTTTTACTGTTCCTGCCGTAGAGCCAGCAGCTACAATAACCAAATCTGCTCCCTCTAATCTATAATTTTCCATCAACTCGTAAGAACGACCGCTTATTTCTTTAAACTCTTTACCTACCCTCTGAATAACTTCTCCTGCTTTTTCTATAGCCTCTATTTGCTGCCTTTTATGCTCAAAATAATAGTCATAAAGGTCAAGAGGACCCCAGGTAACGGGATTATCCACATCAAGTAAAGAGTAAGGATTCTTATATTCACCAATAAATTCGGTTACTTTTTCATCTTCTAATATTTCTACTCTTTCCATAGCGTGAGAAATAATAAATCCATCCAGGGTGACCATTACCGGTAGAAGCACTTCTTTATCTTCAGCTATGCGTATAGCCTGGATGAGATTATCATATATTTCCTGGCAGTTTTCACTATAAAGCTGAATCCATCCAGAATCTCGTGCTCCCATAGAGTCTGAATGGTCACAGTGAATATTGATAGGGCCGCTCAAGGCTCTATTTACCAGCGGCATGACAATAGGTAGTCTATAAGAAGCAGCAATATAACAAATCTCCCACATTAAAGCCAGGCCATTAGCCGAGGTGGCAGTCATCGCCCGGGCTCCAGAAGCAGCCGCTCCTATACAGGCACTCATAGCTGAATGCTCACTTTCCACCCTTATCATTTCTGTAGAAACTACACCATTGGCCACAAATTGAGAAAAATTCTGCACTATCTCTGTCTGGGGGGTAATGGGATAAGCAGCTAATACATCTGGATTAATCTGCCGCATAGCCTCAGCAGCTGTCTCATCGCCGGTTAAACCTACAATTTTTCCCATACTACTGTTCTCCTTTCTCTTGCAAGACAAACTTTGTCTCTTCTACCATTTCTATGGCATCTTTAGGACACTGGGCAGAGCAAATTCCACACCCCTTACAATGCTCATAGTCAAATCCTTTGATTTTTGCTTCTTCTACTATAATTGAAGAATCAGGGCAATAAACCCAGCACAAAAGACAATCATTGCATTTCTTCTCATCTCTTACCGGTCTATAGGTTCTCCAGCCTCCCGTGGCATACTTTTCTGCATTTCCTGCTTCTAAAATAAGACCTCCTAAAGGAATCTCTTTCCAACCTTTTTCTTTCACTCTCCTTTTACCTCCTCATAAGCTTTTCTAACAGCTTGTATATTTCCTTCCAATACCTTGGAGCTAAACTTTTTTCCAAACTTAATCTTAACGGCAGAGATAACGGTATCTATACTTAAAAGATTAGTCGCTTTGATTAAAGCCCCCAGCATAGGTGTATTGGGCAGGTTTCTTCCTAAAATATCTAAGGAGATAGATGTAGCATCTACAGTAAAGACCTTCCCTTTTTTAAGATTCAGTCTTTTTCTTATCTGACCAGGAGCCTGGGAAGTATTCACCAGAATCACCCCTTCCTCTGGTAGGCCCATTGTTACATCTACTGTATCCAGGAGAGTTGCATCTAGCACTACTACAGCATGAGGATTTCTCACATGGGAGTGTAAAGTAATAGGAACTTCGCTAATACGAGTAAAAGATTGCATAGGAGCTCCCATACGTTCCGGGCCATATTCAGGAAATCCCTGGATATACTTTCCTTCCTCCAGAGCAGATTCAGCCAAAACCAGCGCCGCTGTCTTTGCCCCCTGTCCCCCTCTTCCATGCCAACGAATCTCAGTCATACCATCCATCAATCTCTCCTTTTACAAAATAAAAATCTTATATATTCCGTAAAGAATTCTTAGCTTTTAATTTTATGGAAATTTATCCCTCTCGTCAAATTTCTCAAAGATTGGGTGTCAAGATATTCACTTGACTACCATATATTCAGAAAAAGCTTGTGATCAGGATGACCAGTGATGGTTACCCTTCCGGGCTTGATAGG
>DAOWIY010000095.1 GCA_030640665.1 Clostridia bacterium | reverse complement strand
GTTTTCTCCTGATGTAGTTGATTTAGATTTGTAACATCTTTGCCAATTTTCACCACAATTCTCTCTAAGAGGCTTAATTTTCGTGTGGTTGATTTGCCAAGTCTGCGGCTATCTTTATTAACTCACTTAATAGAGCATCTCTATTCTGGTAACTTACTTCCAATAGTCTAACATCCTCACGGTTTTTTATCTTATCTATAAAGCTAGCACCACCTTTTTTTATTGTTGCTATGACACGGCCCGTATTCAGTGCCTGAATAACTATATCCCTGAATTTCTTAGAAAATAATTCCATTTTCCCAATCTCCTCTATGATAATTAGCTGTTTAGTCGGTATCGCTTTTTTTATAGCCTCTACACCAACTTTCTCAAAGCTATCAACATCAACTCTGTACTTACCCACACGGTAAGGACTTTTTATCTTTACACTAGCCAGGATTGATTTTTTTCCATCAAGGGTTATTAGTGAAAAACCTATCCTTTCTTTTCCTTTTCTTATCTCTTCTGTATAGAAGCCACCTTTTGAAAGAGAGACTGAATCTATAAGTTTCTTTATGAGGGTGGTCTTACCTATGCCGGGTCTGCCTGTCAAAAGAATATTCATAATTTTTCTCTTACCAGGAACTTCGGTAATGGTTTTATAATAGCGGTAATCATAAGCACAGTCAAACTTTGAGATTTGATTTGACTTTTTATTAGATTTATTATCTACTTGTAGTTAGAGAAATGACATCCTCCCATCCGCAAGGAGGAGAGTTTCCTGTAGCAATTTTTCGTGAAAATGGAATTTAAAACTTCATTCAAGTTTTCTAACGGGTCTACTAATAAAACAGCATAAAAAGGGGTTATGATGAAAAAGTATATTTCTGGTAAGAGAACGAATAATGTTGGATTTATCTCCACTCGCTTAGCTGGAATGGATGGTGTTTCCCTGGAGACGGCAAAATGGGCTGATGTCTTTGAAAAAGAAGGCTTCACTTGCTTCTATATGGCCGGCGAACTTGATCGCCCGCCCAAGAGGTCATTTCCAGTGGAAGAAGCTCATTTTACTTATCCGGCAATTCAAGAAATCCAAAAAGAATGCTTCGATACTCAAACCCGGAAACCTTCTGTTACACAGAAAATTCATCAAATAAAAGATAGACTTAAAAAACAAATTTATATATTTGTTAAGAAATTTAAAATCGAGCTCTTAGTAGTAGAAAATGTCCTGAGCATTCCGCTTAACATTCCCCTGGCACTTGCTCTCGCCGAATTTATTTCTGAAACAGGGATGCCAACTATTGCCCATCATCACGATTTTTTCTGGGAGCGGCAACGTTTCTTGGTAAATGCAGTCTGGGAATATCTGAATATGGCTTTTCCTCCACACCTACCATCTATTCACCACGTGGTAATAAACTCTTCTGCCGATAATCAGCTAAGCCTTAGAACAGGTATTTCAGCTACCATAATTCCAAATGTCATGGATTTTGATAGCCCACCAGCGCCTCCGGATGATTATTCTTCTGATGTACGAGAGGCTTTTAATATCAAGAATGATGAGCTTTTTATTCTGCAGCCAACCAGGGTGGTAAAACGCAAAGGGATTGAACATGCTATAGAACTGATGAGCCGTCTGGGGATGAAGGCAAAACTGGTTGTCTCTCATGCCTCAGGCGATGAAGGTTATGATTATGAAAGAAGAGTCAAGAACTATTCTTCAATTATGAATGTGAATACTTTATTTGTATCTGACGTTATCAAGGAACGCCGTGGTAGAACTAATGCAGGAAAAAAGATATACACCCCCTTTGACGTTTATCCTCATGCTGACCTGGTGACCTATCCTTCTAACTTTGAAGGTTTTGGCAATGCTTTCTTGGAAGCAGTCTACTTCCGTAAGCCAATAGTGGCTAATACTTATTCAATTTACCTCACAGATATCAAACCAAAAGGTTTTAAGGTTATCGAGCTAGAAGGATATGTTACTGAGGATGCACTTCGTCAGGCAAGAGAGGTTATTAAAAACCCTGAGCTGGGTAAGGAAATGATTGATTACAATTATGAATTAGGTAAACAGTATTATTCATATTCTCTATTACAGCGAAAGCTTAGAAGCCTGATATCGGATTGCCTCGGAGTATAGAATTTTCTCAAATCTCTTCCTCCAGGTCAGGCTTTACTCGAAGTTCCTTTTTACGAGCTTGCAGTCTCTTTTGTTGAAGCATTTTCTCCTTAGCTCGTCTTGACCGCCTGCGTTTTGCCCTCCGGATTTTCTGGCGGCGTTTCTCTTCTTCACTTTTCTTGCCTAATATATGATTCTCAATTTTGCGCAATAGCTCTCGTCTGGCCAGGAAACGATTCAAGGCCTGGGATCGAGCTTTTTGTATCTTAACCTCAAAGCCTGTGGGTAAGTGCTTTAAATAGACACAAGTAGCTACCTTATTAACATTTTGTCCTCCCGGACCGCTGGCGCGAATAAATTTCTCAATAAAATCTTCTTCGCGCACACCGAACTTTCGCATTCCCTCTTCTAGGGCTTTTTCTTTTCTCTCACTAGCTCCAAACTTAAGCATTTATTGTCTCTGTAAATAGTTTTTCATATAATAGCATACTCTGTTATTCGAGCAAGGGTCGGGAAATGCCTCAGAAAATGTCCTTCGGCAGGCGTATAAATTCCTATGAAAAGTAGCCTGTCCCCATTTTCATACAATTTGACAAAAAGCCTCATTTGCCCTATATTTGAGGTATGAACTACACCGCTCCCTTTCGAAAAAAGTCTTAGCTTTCAAGTATGAGGGGAAAGTCAAAATGAAAACAGCAATAATATACAGCGATGAGCTAAGAAATTATGATTTTGGGCCAGGGCACCCATTCAGAAGTAATAGATTTACCTCTTTCTTGGAATTGTATAAAGAAAGACTAGGCAAAAATGAAAATTTTGCATTAGTAAAAAATAATGAACTTGCTACTGATGAAGAGCTAGAACTCTGGCATACACCAGATTATATCCAGGCTATGAAAGCTGCCTCTTCTGGCATAACAATACCTAGTCTGTATAGATTCATCTCTCAAGATAATCTAAATCCAATAACAGGAGAATTTCCCAAAGGCATAGAAAAAGCAACAAGGATAATAGTTAAAAATTCCATTTTTGCTCTCGATTTTGTTCAAGAAGGAAAAAGTGAAAAAGCTGTAAGCATTGGTGGGGGCCTCCATCATGCCAAATCTAATTATGGGGAAGGTTTTTGTGTATATAATGACGTGGTTGTAGCTGCCAGGTACGCTATAAAAAAATATAATCTGGAAAGAATTTTGATTCTTGATACAGATGCCCATGCAGGAAATGGAACATGCGAGGCTTTTTATTCTGATAGGCGTGTTTTATTTATCGATTTACATCAAGCCGGAATTTATCCAGGGACTGGCTTTGCTCAAGAAATTGGAGAGGGCAAAGGTAAAGGTTTTACTGTAAACCTGCCCTTAGCTGCTGGAACAAGCGATAAATCGTATGAGCTGATTTTTGACGAAATAATTCTTCCTTTGGCAGAGGAATACAAGCCAGAAATTGTTATAAGATATGGTGGTTCTGATCCGCATCCTGGCGATGAAATAACCCAGCTCGGATTAAATTTAGATGGCTTTAAAATGATAGGGGAAAAGGTGAGAGAAATATCCGGACTTTGCCAGAATAAATCTGTTGATTTAATTTGCTCTGGTTATAAACCGGATGTTTTATCAACCATCTGGTTGGCTTTAATAACAAGCTTGAGCGGTGTTGAAGTGGAACTTGAACCACCACTCCTGGAGGTTAAGAATAACCAGATGCTCACGGAAACAAAAGATTTAATAAAAAAAGTAAAAGAAAATTTAAAACCGTACTGGAGGAGCATGAAGAAATGAGCATAGCAGAAAATTATGCCAGAATTAGAAAAGAAATTCCAGATTATGTAACTATTATTGCAGCAGGTAAAACAAAAAGTCCGGAGGAAATAAGGGAAGTTATAGATGCCGGTGCTACGGATATAGGGGAAAATTATGTACAGGAAGCTGTGAAAATGTGCGGTGCCCTTGATGAAAAAGCAAGAGAGGTCAAATGGCACATGATAGGTCACCTGCAAACAAACAAAATAAATAAAGCATTAAAAATTTTTGATATTATACAAACCATTGATTCTTTAGAAAAAGCCCTCGCCATTGAAAAAAGAGCAGCAAAGATAGTTCCAGAAAAAACAATCCCTGTTTATATAGAAATAAATATTGGCAATGAGGATTCGAAGGCCGGCATAGAGCCAGAAAAATACGAGCCATTTGAAAAATTTATGGAGAAACTAATCAGGGATATATCAAAGTTTGAGCATTTAAGAGTGGAAGGGCTGATGACTATGGGACCCCGCTTTGGAAATCCTGAGGATTCCCGGCCACATTTTAGAAGAACAAAAAAGATATTTGAAAGTATTAAAAACCTGGATATACCAAATGTCAACCTCCAGTATCTTTCCATGGGGATGACAAACTCTTATAGAGTTGCCATTGAAGAGGGCTCTAACATGGTCAGGATAGGTACAGCCATTTTTGGAGAGAGGATATGACAAATGGAAAAAAGGAGAAAGACCAGAATGATTAAAGCAGTTATTCTGGATGTGGATGGGATTATTATAGACACTGAAGAAGCTAATGCTGTGGCTAGCATTCAGATGTTCAGAGAACTTTATAATATAGAGGTAAAACCAGAGGATTTTGTGCCCTTTGTAGGTACAGGGTCAGTTCGATATTTGGGGGGAGTAGCAGAAAAATACGGAATCGATATTGATGCGAAGAAAGCTACTAAAAGAAGAGAGAAGAACTTTGTAAAAAATCTGAATAAATTGCGGCTATTTCCTGGAGTAAAGAATTTTATTCAGACAGTTAAGCAGGATGAACTGAAAATTGCCATCGCTACTTCTGCTGATCGGAGCAAATTCCAGGCAGCTTTTCGAGGAGTCGGGCTTGTAGAGGAGCAATTTGATTTAATCGTTACCGGAGACGAAGTTAAGCACACAAAACCTCATCCCGAAATCTATCTTACCACAACCAAAAAGCTGGGACTTGAGCCATCAAGTTGCCTGGTTGTAGAGGATTCCATTGCCGGTGTAGAAGCAGCAAAAAAGGCAGGTACTTTTTCTGTAGCCGTTACTAACACTTTTTCTAAAAAGGACCTTGCCAAAGCGGATTTAATCATAGGAAGCCTTGAGGAATTAGATATAAAGAAGATAAAATATTATAGGGCGGAGGAATAAAAACGGCAAGACTGTACAGGGATTGCAGTTGAAAGTAGTAATTGATACGAGTATTTTCATAGCTAGTTTTTGGGAAGGTAAGTCTCGAGATGTGGTAGAGCTTTGGAAAAAAGGGAAAATAACTCTCTGCGTATCTAAAGCAATTCTGAAAGAGTATTTGTATATAATACCACGATTTAACATGCTAAAGAAAGAAGCAGGAGAACTACTCTCTTTATTTGAGGCAAGGAAGAACATAGAAATGGTTAGCCCTTCTAAGAGATTAAAGATTATCAAAGAAGACCCAGCCGATAATAAATTTCTGGAATGTGCTGTAGAAGCCAGAGCAGAATATATTCTCTCTGCAGACAAGCATCTTAGGGATATTGGAGAATATGAGGGAGTAAAAATAGTCTCTTCAGGCAGCTTTTTGAAGAATACGGGATCTTCTCATAAGAAGGGAGGATCTAATTCCACCTCTTCGGTTACATTTTAGGTGACTCAAAGCTGCACGTTTTCCCCTACAATTTCACGGGGATTCCTCGCTCGGCCAGGTATTTTTTAATCTGTCTAATGGTATATTTTCCAAAGTGTACAATTGAGGCGACAAGGACAGCGTCTGCGTGTCCTTCGGTAATGGCCTCATAGAGATGTTCAAGTGTTCCAGCACCGCCTGAGGCGATTACAGGCAGGCTCACTGCAACGGCTATCGCTCTTGTCATGGGAATGTCGTACCCAGCCTGTGTACCATCTGCGTCCATGCTTGTGGGCAAGATTGCGCCAGCGTCCAAGTCTTCAACTTTTCTCGCCCATTCGACAGCGTCAATTCCTGTAGGCTCGGTACCTCCACTTACCATCACCTCAAAACCTGAAGGAACCTGGGATGAGCTGCGTGTGTCGATGGCGATGACTATTTTTTCGGCACCGAACTTTCTTGCCGCTTCTTTGACAAAATTTGGATTTCGAACCGCAGCTGTATTGATGGATACTTTGGATACACCGACAACCATTAAATCTTCAATGTCTTGTATATTTCTAATGCCTCCGCCTACTATCAACGGTATGGAGATTCTTTCCACCGTTCTTTTTGCAGCATCAATTAGCGTTTTTCTCTTTTCAATCGTTGCTGTGATATCCAGAAATACCAATTCGTCCGCACCCGCTTCGCTATAAGCTGCACCGTTTTCCGCTGGATCACCTACATCCTTCAAATCTACAAAATTTACACCTTTGACCAAACGCCCATCTTTTACATCTAAACAGGGGATAATTTTTCGGTAGTCCATGTACTGTTCCTCCTTACGATGCCATTATAGCTTGTAGAAAAACAGAGGTCAAGAAATACCTATAGAAAAAAATAGAGCCACAATCAGCTGGTTTTAACTGCACAACTTATTATGAAATGAAGTTTAACATCCTCGTCCTCTTGACACAGCCGGTTTTTCTTTATATCCTCAATAAAGTGGAAGGTGGTGAGAGTGGTGAGAGTTGTAAGAGCTATAAAGAAGCTCTAGCATCCGAGAGATATGACAAAAGAACAAGAACAGGAATACTTAGCACTCCTAGATCTGCTCTCTAGAGTAAGAGAAAAAGCTAAGAGCTTAATCACTCCAGATAGGGATCGACTCCGGGATGCAGAAGGCTTGGGTATGAAATTTCACTTTCATTCTACTTCGATTTTCTATTTGTCCTGCGGAACAATCATTAAAGACTCTCCCTCCGGAGAAATCAATTTCGTCGATTCGGCATCTATTAGCACTATAGCAAGAGCTGCTCTCGAAGCATTCCTCACATTCCATTACGTATTTGCCACTCCTAAGATCAACCTGTTGAGGGACCTTCGGCATTGGGCATGGTCATTGTCCGGTTTATGTGCAAGGCAGAAATTTCTAGCCACGAAACCAGAACACCAAAAAAAGAAAGCGATTGAAGGGGAAAAAATTAAGGAACTACACGAAAGATTGGCCTCCAATCCGGAGTTTATATATCTACCAAAAGAGCAGAAAAATAATATTAAGAATGGCCGATGGCGACTACATAGTTGGGAAAAGATGGCTAGAGATGCCGGTCTTAATGAATGGTATGCTTCTACAATGTATGCATATTTATGTGGATACACCCATGCGGATAGTTTGAGCGTTTTACAAATTCATGGTGCAATGTCAAGAGAACAACAGGAGAAGCTTTCCCAAGACTCAGTGAAAAATACTATGATTGCGACAGCTAATATGATTTTTCTATATTGTGATGTCTTCCCCGAGGGGGAAAGTGTGCTAGTAAGGAATCCTGAGGCCACGCAGACCGCAAAAAAATGGCGAAATATCGGGCAAGGAAAATAGAGGCAGAGGAGTGAAACGACGAAGCAATCCCACTGAGGTTGTCACGCCCCTTCGGGGCTCAACCACTTCGTGTTTTCGCCTGCCTGCGCTCCAAACCAGCTTCCTGTAGTGAGACAAGAGAATCCCGAAGAAGATTTATTTCAGTAAAGTAAAAGAAAAATGTCAAAAGAATCAAAGACTTTCAACAAAAATTCGCCGAAAAAAGTCTACATCCATACCTATGGATGCCAGATGAATGAGTATGATTCTGAGATTATGGCCGGTTTATTAAAGGATAGTGGCTATCATCTGGCAGATGAGATGGAGGTGGCGGATGTGATTTTACTTAATACTTGCTATGTTCGAGAAAAAGTTAAGCATAAAGTTTACAGCAAGTTAGGGGAACTAAAGAAACTAAAAGAGAAGAAGCCAGGACTCATTCTCGGGTTGTGTGGGTGTTTGGTACAAAAAGAACCTAAAGAGACTCTACGTCAAGCACCTTATCTAGATTTTATTTTAGGTACTTCTAACTTTTTTGAGCTGCCCCAAGTATTGAGAGAGATTTGCGGAGATAACAGAGGTGGGGGCGAGCGAGGGGATCAGGTAGCGGTGCCATTTATGGCACAAGCTAGGAAAAGGCGTACTCAGGTAGTCAGAGTAGAGGAGGGTAGAGCGGTTCCTGAGAATCTACCCAAATTAAGAAAGAGAAAATTTGGTGCTTTTGTTCCGGTGATAAGAGGCTGTGATAACTTTTGTTCTTATTGTAATGTTCCTTATGTGCGGGGCAGGGAAAAAAGCAGGAGCCCCAAGGATATTCTAAAGGAAATTGAGGGATTAACTCATCAGGGATATAAAGAAGTAATTCTTCTGGGACAGAATGTTAATTCTTATGGAAGAGGCTTGGAGAAAAAAATAGATTTTGCAGACCTTTTAGGCCTTGTCAATCAAATAGAAGGTTTATCAAGGATAAGATTTACTACTTCTCATCCTAAAGATTTAAGTGATAAGTTGATTAAGAGAATGGCAGAGTTGGATAAGGTTTGCGAGCATCTTCACTTACCTATCCAATCAGGCTCTAACAGGATTTTATCTAGAATGAATAGAGGCTATACGCGAGAGGAGTATAAATGTCTGGTAGATAAAGTACACCAAATTATTCCTCAAATAAGCTTTACTACTGATATTATTGTGGGGTTTCCCGGTGAGACCGAAAAAGACTTTGAAGATACTCTGGATTTAGTAAAGGAAATTGGTTTTGATGGAGCCTTTACTTTTTGCTATTCTCCTTTAGCAGGAACTAAAGCGACTGAGTTTAAGAAAAGGGTCTCTCAAGAGGTAAGCAAAGAAAGGTTAAGGAAGCTCATCGAAGTTCAACAGGGAATAACTTTAGAAAGAAACAAGCCTTTAATAGGGCAGAATTTAGAAGTTCTTGTGGAAGGAATCTCAAAAAAGAGCCCTTACGAGCTTGAGGGAAGGACACGGGGTAATAAGATAGTTATATTTAAAGGAAAAGAAAATTTAATAGGTGAGCTTATCTCTCTGAGAATAACTGAGGCTGGCTGTTGGGCTTTAAGAGGGGAGGGGGAATTAACCATTTAACTAGCGACCAACGATAAAAACGACTAGATAGTCCTGAGGTGTTTCTTGAATGTTAGATGCTCTTTTGGTTATTTTAGGACCGACAGGGGTAGGGAAAACAGAGGCAGCCATAGATTTATCAAAGAGGATAAAGACAGAAATTATCTCTGCTGACTCCCGAAAGATTTATAAAGGGATGGATATAGGTACAGCCAAGCCCTCCCAGGCTATACGTCAGAGGATACCCCATCATCTTATAGATATTCTCTCTTCTGAGGAAGTCTTCAACGTAGCTGATTTTAAACAGCGAGCCGAAGCAATCATTCAAAGACTTCAAAAGAAAGATAAGCTGCCTATTCTGGTAGGAGGCAGCGGCCTTTATATAAGAGCAGTGGTAGATGGGCTTTTTGTAGGGCCAGGGACAGATTGGAACCTGCGAGAAAGATTAAGGGAAAAAGAGAGAAAAGAGGGTAGGGGAGCTCTTTATAAAGAGCTGGAGCGAGTGGATTCATCCGCAGCTTCTCGTCTGCATCCTCATGATGAAAGAAGGATTATCAGAGCTCTGGAGGTTTACGAGCTTTCTGGTAGACCCATCTCTTTTTATCAAAGACAGGCTCCTTCTTCTTTATCAAATACGGTTATCATTGGTTTAACCAAAAAAAGAGAATCTCTTTACCGCTCAATCAATATACGAGTAGAGAAGATGATAGAGGAAGGGTTAATCCGAGAAGTAAAATCTCTTCTAGCCAGCGGATACTCTCAAAATCTATCTTCTATGCAGGGGTTGGGCTATCAACAGATCGCAGGCTATCTAAAGGGAAAATATTCAAAAGAGGAAGCTATAAGATTAATCAAAAGAGACACTCGAAGGTTTGCCAGGCGTCAATTGAACTGGTTTAAAAAAGATAATCGAATATTGTGGTTGGATAGAGAAGAATTTTCCTCTTTGGATGAGCTTTCTGATAGAATAATAAAGATTCTT
>DAOWIY010000115.1 GCA_030640665.1 Clostridia bacterium | reverse complement strand
TCAAAACCTTCTTTTCAAAGAACAATTATGACCTTACTCCAAAGATAATTTCATCTTTCTAGCTTGTTGGTCCCTCATATTTATCTTTCATATTCTTTCATAAAATTTTTGACATTACCAAATTAGTCGTTAGTATATAGTCGTTAGTATTTAGTAAAAAGACTTTCAGACGAACAATAACGACATACTATTCACTAACGTCTAGCGACTATTTTGGCTTTTTATATACTCTTTATATTGCCGCATCCACCATAGAAAGAATCTGTTCTCTTTGAAAACCTTTCTGCTGAATAGCTCCACTAGGGCAAGCAGCGCTACAGGCACCACAACCCTGGCAAAGCACCTCGGTTACCTTTGCTAAGTTGGTCTCTTCGTCTATATTTATAGCTTCATAGGGACATACCGAGACGCATATACCACATCCCTGACACCATCTCTCATTCACTTTGGCAATAATTGCCTCCGCTTCAACACGGTCTTTGCAAATTACGGCACAGGCTTTTTCAGCAGCAGCGTAAGCTTGAGAGATAGTCTCCTTGATAAACTTTGGAGAGTGAGCCATTCCTGCTAAAAATATACCCCTGGTAGAAAAATCTACGGGACGCAGTTTCACATGAGCTTCTAAGAAAAAACCGTCTTCATTTAAAGGGACTTTCAACATATGAGCAAGAGTCTGGTTATCTTCATCAGGAACGATAGCTGCACTCAATACCAGAAGGTCAGCAGGTATAAGGAGCTTCTCTTTAAGAATAAGGTCTAAAATTTCTACCTTTAAACCCTCAGCGTCTCTGTTCACATAAGGCTTTTTATCCTTATCGTATCTTATAAAAACTACTCCTTTATCCCGAGCTTCCTGGTAAAAGCTCTCTTTAAAGCCGTATGTTCTCATATCCCTGTACAAAATAAATATATTCGCTCGAGGGTTCTCTTTTTTTATCTTAAGAGCATTCTTCACCGCATCACTACAACATACCCGGCTGCAGTAGGGCCTCTCATCATCTCTGGAGCCAACACATTGAATCATCACTATAGTGTCAAGAGAGGAAATTTTAGAATCAGGCCTGGCTAACATTTCTTCAAGCTCCAGTTGAGTAACTACTCTCTCATCTTCTCCATATAAATATTCTTCAGGTTTTGACTCTTTAGCCCCGGTAGCTACAACGATTACTCCATGTTCTAATTCCATCTCTTCATTTTGTTGGGTTATTGTTGTTGTAAAGTTTCCTACATACCCTTCTACCTCCTTGATATTTGCCCTCTTGTATACTTTGATTTTTGGATTCTCTTCTACCTCTTTAATCATCGATTTCAGATAGCTCTGCACATCTTCATTTTCCAGAGTCCAGTGAAGATTTCTTAAATTTCCTCCTAGCTGGGCCTCTTTTTCAATAAGATATACCTCAAATCCCTGTCTGGCTATATTTAAGGCGGATATCATTCCCGCCAGGCCTCCTCCAATAACAAGCCCTTTCTGAATAACTTCCGAGGAAAAACTGGGCAAGGATTGAATTAAACAGGCTTTTGCTACTGCCATCCTTACTAAGTCTTTCGCCTTTTCCGTAGCTTCTTCCGGGTTTTTCATATGAACCCAGGAATCCTGGTCACGAATATTAGCCATCTCAAAAAGATGAGGGTTTAAGCCCGCTTCCCTTATTGTCTCCTGAAAAAGAGGTTCATGCGTGAGTGGAGTGCAAGAAGCAACCACCACCCTGTTTAATTTATGCTCATTTATTGCTTCTTTTATTTTTTCCTGTGTATCTTGAGAGCAGGTATAAAGGTTATCTTCAGCATAAGCTACACCAGGCAGGCTCTTGGCATATTCAACAACAGAGGGAACATCAACCACTCCTCCAATATTTATTCCGCAGTGGCAGATAAATACACCTACCTTTGGGGGCTGGCCACTCACATCCATCTCTGGAGGATACTCCTTCTCCTTGATTAAACTTCCTCGAACAGAGGAAAGCAGGGACGAGGTCCTCGCGGCAGCTCCGCTTGCTTGAGTTACTGTCTCCGGAATATCTTTTGGCTCCAAAATTGCCCCACAAGCATATATTCCTTTTTTTGTTGTATCCACAGGAGAAAACTCATCCGATTTAATAAAATTAAACTCATTTAATTGAACACCTAATTTCTCACTTATCTTTAATGCATCCTCAGAAGGCACAAGACCAACCGATAAAACTACTAAATCATACTCTTCTTCTTTTAAATCCCCTTCTTCGGTCTCATACCTTATTCTTAAATTACCTGTTTGGGAATCTTCCTCCAAAAAGGAGACTCTATATCTTCTATATTCCACCCCATATTCATTCTCCGCTCTCTCATAATATCTATCAAAATCCTTACCAAAACAGCGCATATCCATAAAGTAAATATGGCAAGTGAGCTCAGAGCCCGCATGCTCTTTGGCAATAACTGCTTCCTTGCTAGCATACATACAACAGACAGATGAACAGTAAGGATAACCAGATTTTACATCCCGCGAGCCCACACACTGAATCCAGGCAATCTTTTCAGGTAATTTCTTATCCGAGGGTCTCAATACATGACCCTGGTAGGGACCTGAGGCAGATAAGATTCTTTCAAATTCAATACTGGATATTACATTAGGGAACCTCCCGTATCCATACTCTCCTTTTAACCTGGGATTAAATTCATCAAAACCGAAGGAGAGAATGATAGAACCAACCTCTATTTTCACTTTTTCCTCAACCATATCGTGAAGAATTGCTTCTGCTTTACAGGCTCTTACACACTCCAAGCACTCTGAGCAGATACCGCAATCAAGACACCTCTTTGCCTCATCTATTGCCATCTCTTCAGTGAACCCTAATTCAATCTCTTTAAAATTCCCTTTTCTCTCCTCAAGAGAAAGACAGGGCATAGCTTTTCTCTTTTTTAAGACAACTTCCTTTTCCGGAGCTTCCGCCGCTTCTTCCTCTATCTTTTCTCTACCTTCAATTAAATCTTCAGATTTTAGATATCTATCAATGGAGATAGCTGCTTCGTGTCCCTGAGTTATAGCTTCAATTACTGAAGCAGGGCCACTGACTATATCACCTCCAGCGAAGACACCAGAAATAGAGGTAGCTAAACTAATTCTGTTAGCATCTATAGTCTTGTAAGGGGTAATTTTAACTTCCTCAAATCCTGCAAAATCTACTTCCTGACCTATGGCAATTATCACCGTATCTACATTAATGGTTGATTCTGTCTTCTCTTTAAACTGAGGACTAAATTTTCCTTCGGCATCAAAAACTGATGTGCAAAGAATAGTTTCAAAACCACTAACTTTTTTCTCTTTCCCTAAAATTTTTTTTGGTCCTCTTGAACAATGCAAATTTATCCCTTCTCTTACGGCTTCTTCAACCTCCCATTCAAATGCTGGCATCTCCTTACGAGATTCAAGACAGAATAGATGAACCTCCTTTGCTCCCACTCTCAACGAGGACAAAGCTACATCAATAGCTACATTTCCTCCACCAATTACAGCTACCCTTTCCCCTATGGTAACCTCTTTTCCTTTATTGACATCCTTAAGAAATTCTATTCCGTAAAGCACACCTTTTAAATCTGAGTTCTCCAGTTTTAATTTTTTGCTTTTCTGAGCTCCAATGGCAATAAATATGGCCTCATAATCCTCTCTTGATTTCTCGAATTCCTTTTTTGAGCGAATAGGGGTATTAAGAAGAACCTTTACCCCTGCATCTTCAATCTGTTTAATCTCCTTTTTTAGAACTTCCTTGGATAAGCGATATCCAGGAATTCCTGTCTGCATCATACCTCCGGGAGAGCCTTGGGCTTCAAATACAGTAACTTTATGTCCCAACTTCGCTAAATCATAAGCAGCGGTCAGTCCCGCTGGACCTGCTCCAATAATGGCTACTTTTTCCTTTCTAGTTTTTAGAGGTTCTTTTTCTTCATTCTCTTTGGAAGAGAGAAGTTCTTCTGGGTGTTGGGCTATATAATCAGCAACAAATCTTTTTAAAGAATCAATAGCCAATGATTCATCAAAATCCTTCCTATTGCATTTCTCCTCACAGGGATGATGACACACGCGACCTAAAACCCCCGGAAAAGGAACTCTCTCTTTAATTAATTCATAGGCTTCTTTAAATTTACCCTGGGAAATTAAGGCAATATAACCCTGCACATTTACCCCTGCCGGACAGGCTAATCTACAGGGAGGTTTATTCTCATTTTTATCTATGGTAAAGACATTGGGAACTATCTGAGGATACAATCGATAGATAGCCTTTCTGTTAGTTAAACCCTCTTCAAACTCAGATAAAATCTCTACCGGACAGCTTTCCTCACACTCTCCACAGCCGGTGCATTTATCAAGGTCTACATAGCGGGGTTTTTTCCTTAAAGTAACCTTGAAATCTCCTGCTTCTCCTTCCACTTTTTCTATCTCTGTGTAGCCCATAATTTCAATATTCTCGTCTCTTCCTGTTCCCAAAAGCTTTGGAGAAAGGATACACATTGAACAATCATTGGTGGGAAAAGTTTTATCCAGCTGAGCCATTACTCCACCGATACCAGGTTTTTTATCAACTAAATATACTTTAAACCCGGATTCTGCCAGATCCAAAGAAGCCTGAATTCCGCCGATTCCGGCACCAACAATCATTACCGCGCCAACATTTTTCTCCATCTTAAATTCTCCTCTACCTTAAAGTCCCTTCGTAGCGAGCGGTAAATTGACGAGCTCTCACCTCTGGCGGGGTATAATCAGGCAGGAGTACAGGAGCAATTCTATCAGTATGAATACCTGCTTCCTGGAGTTCTTTTTCATATTCCTTCACATGACTTAAAGTAAATTTACCCAGTTTTACCTTTTTAGCATTTAAAGCGGCATTTATACCTGCTCTTCTACCAAAAACACTGTAATCTAAAACAGAGTTTCCCATAAGTCTATTTCTCCCATGAACTCCGCCGGAAACCTCACCGGCTACATAAAGATTGGGTATCTTCGTCTCACCCTTATCATTTATCTCTAGCCCTCCATTTTGATAATGTAGAGTGGGAAAAACAAGCATAGGCTCTTTAGTGATATCAATATCAAATCGGTTAAACTGTCTGTACATAGCAGGGAGCTGCTTTTGAATGGTTCCCTCGCCATTTATAAGCTCGATAATGGGTGAATCAAGCCATATACCCATTCTTCCCGCAGAAGTGGTGATACCTTTCTTCCTCCCTGTACATTCCCTTATAAATGAAGCTGCCTCAACATCTCTTGGTTCAAGAGGAAAAACAAATAACTCTCCCAATCTATTCACCGGTTGAGCGCCCAACCCTCTTACCTTTTCTGTGATAAGAAAACCTAATATCTGCTCTGGATAAGTAGCTCCTGTAGGATGATATTGCACAGAATCCATATACAAAAGATTTACCCCTGCTTTGTACCCAAGAATTAATCCATCAGCTGTGGCTCCATAATGATTAGTAGTAGCAAATTCTTTTATATGTAATCTTCCAAATCCGCCTGTAGCAATAATAGTAGATTTTGCTCTTACAATAATGTATTCCTCTGTTTCAAGGTTATAGAGAATTGACCCGGCAGCTTGTCCTGCCTCATCCATTAAAAGTTCTACAGCAGGGGAAAACTCTATTACTTGAATATCCTCAGGGTGATTTTTTACCTCATCTCTTAAAACTCTCATAATAGCAGCGCCTGTATAATCTCTTGCCGAAAGCATCCTCTTTCTTGATGTTCCCCCTCCAAGCTTGCTCATCAGGTTTCCATTGGAATCCCTATCAAATATTACCCCAAGCTCTTCAAGCCATTTTATTACTCCAGAAGCATCCATTGTTAAAGCTCTTACTAGGTCAGGTTTATTATCAAAATGTCCTCCTCCCATGGCGTCTAAGTAGTGAATAGCAGGAGAATCGTTAGGATTTACTGCTGCCTGGACTCCTCCCTGAGACATCATTGAATTTGAATCTCCAAGGCGAAGTTTTGTGGCTATAATAACTTTAGCCCCATTCTCTCTAGCTAAAAGTGCTGCTGCTGCACCAGCCCCGCCTCCACCAATAACAAGAATATCAGTATCATAATCCACCTTGGAAAGGTTAAAATCATCAGGATTTATACGGGAGTGTGATTCTAAAAGGTCAGCGACTTCTGAGGTAATATGCTCACCTCTATTGGGGCCAACTCTTATTTCTCGTCTTGCATCCTGTTTATAATCGGGATGGAACTTAGTTAAAACTTCCTTTCTTTCTGCATCCGTCATTGGAGTAAAAACCTTTTCCCCAGATAATGCTATTTTAAGCCTCTCTGGTCTTGTCTTTTCTATCAGTTTTAAAGATTCTTTCATAAATTCTGGATACATTTTATCTTTCCCTTCTTCACATTTTTTCTATATCTCTTGCATAATACTTCTTCTTGAGAGACTCTCTATCCATATGCATAAGCTCTTCTATCTCCTTATCGTATTTATGCTCTAGTATCTCTTTGAATCTCTTTTCAAGATATTCACTTTTTTTAACCAAATATTTTCCGTAAAGTCTTCTTGCCAGTAGAGCTACATTATACTGAACTATTTCTGCAGGACAGCGGGCAGCACACAGACCGCACATTATACAATCGAAAGATAAATCTGCTGCTTGAGCAATATCACCTCGAATGATGGCTTGAATATAATCCATTACTTCTATATCCTGAGGGCAGGCTTTAGTGCAAGTATTGCAACTTACACAGCGGAAAGTCTCTGGATAAAGTTCTTGAAAAGTAGAAATGGAAGGCTCTAATTTATCTACATCGTATACCGCCTTATTTGCTGGAAAAAAAGGAATCTGAGCAAGATACATATTTGGCTCAACCACAGTCTGGCAAGCAAGTCCCGTTTTTATTTTATAATCATCAGCGGTCCTGTAAACAGTAGCGCAGGCACCGCAGAATCCCTCTCGACAACCACAACCACGCTTTAACTGATATCCAGCGTATTCCATAGCTCCCATAATAGTTAAGCCTTCAGGTACCTCATATCTCTTACCCATAATATACACCGGTATTAATTTCGCTTCTTGAGACTGAGTTTCTTTCTCTTTTTCCATTACACTCCCTTTTTCTTTCATTTTATCACTCCAGGGCAAAGATAACTTTTTATCTTATTAATCTTTAGTAAAAGCATCTACCATTTCCAATATCTGCCTTTTATTAAAATTGTTCTGCTGCATTGCTCCCGAAGGACAGGCAGCACTACAGGCACCACATCCCTCACAAATAGCTGGATTAACCCTGGCTTTTTTTGTTAATGAATCAAGTTCAATAGCTTCGTAAGCGCAAATACTTACGCAACTGCCGCATCCCACACAAACTTCCTCATCAACACTGGCTATAATTGGCTCATGAGACAACTCATCTTTAGAGAAGAGACTGAGTACCTTACTTGCCGCCCCGGATGCCTGAGCTACCGTTTCAGGAATATCTTTTGGCCCCTGGGCAGCACCAGCAAGAAAATAGCCGGCAGTAAGACTTTCGACAGGACGAAGCTTAGGATGAGCTTCTGTTAAGAAGCTATAATCATCTGTAGCCAGTCTTAATTTCTCAGCTATTTTTTTTGCTCCTTTGCTAGGAATCATAGCTGTAGCTAAAACAACCATATCCGCCGAAATTTCAATCTTCCTTCCCGTAAGTGTATCCGCTCCCCAAACTTTAATTTTATCTCTATCCTTGAATACTTTGGAAACTCTGCCTCTTAAATAAAGAATCCTATCTTCTTCTATTCCCCTCTGAAGAAACTCCTCATATCCTTTTCCATTGCACCTGATATCCATATAAAATACATAAGCCTGACCATCAGGGACAGCATGTTTATAAAGCATAGCTTGCTTTACAGTATACATACAACATATCTTTGAACAGTATGGATAATAATGTTCCGGGTCTCGCGAGCCTACACATTGAATAAATACTACCTCCTTAGGAATCTTACCATCAGAGGGTCTATAAGGTATGCCCCCTGTAGGACCGGAAGGACAAAGTAATCTCTCTATCTGCAGGCCATCAATGACATCCTCATATTCTCCGGAACCATATTCACTAATTTCTGCCTTATTCATAAGGTCATAACCCGTAGCTACAATAATTGCCCCTATATCCTCTTCGACAAAAGTATCTTTTTGTTCAAAATCGATAGCTTTCACTGAACAGTTCTTCTCACAGGCTCTGCATTTCCCTTTGGTGAAATAAATACAATTGTCAGCATCGATCACAGGTTTATTAGGAACAGCCTGGGGAAATAGAGTATAAATAGCTTTTCTTTTAGATAAGAGTTCATCAAATTCCGAAGGGACTCTCACCGGGCACTTTTCCATACAGAGGCCACATCCGGTGCACCTGTCCCAGTCAACAAACGCAGCTTTCCTCCTAATCTTTACTTTAAAATTCCCCACATAACCGGAGACTTCTTCTACTTCCGAATAAGCAAGAAGCTTTATCTTTGGATGTTGACCTACTTGAACCATCTTTGGAGTAGCAATACATTGAGGGCAATCGAGTGTAGGAAAAGTTTCTGAAAGTTGAAGCATATGCCCCCCAATTGATTGATTTTTCTCTACTAAAACAACTTCATATCCACTATCGGCAATATCTAAAGAAGCCTGAATACCGGCTATTCCTCCCCCAATGACCAGGGCTCTTTTAGTAATGGGAACACTTAGAGGAATGAGAGATTTATCTAATTTCAATTTTTCTATAATAGCCTCAATAATCTTTACTGCTTTTTCTGTAGCTTTTTTTTTATTCTCCTGATGCACCCAGCTACATTGTTCTCTTATATTGGCAATCTCACATCTATAAGGATTTAGTCCCACAGAAGCTACTGTATTACGAAAAGTTGTCTCGTGCATTGTAGGTGAGCAAGCAGCTACCACTACACCATCAAGATTTTTCTCTTTGACCACTTCTTTTATCATATCCTGACCAGGGTCAGAACACATATACATATAATCAGTGGCATAAACAACACCCGGATAATCACTTATAAGCTTAGCTATTTTTTCTACATCTACTGTTCCGGCAATATTTAAACCGCAGTGACAAACAAAAACACCTATTCTACTCATTTTATACTTCACCTATCAAATGTTTACTTCTCAATAAAGGACGGGGGTCAACAAAGTTTAACTCAAATCGACAGACTTTTTCATCAAGCCCCAAAGAAAGAGCCAGAAGTTGAGTAAAATAGAATATGGGTATGCCTTTAAAGTCTGAAAACTTCTCTTTTATCTCCTTTTGCCGATTATCTAAATTAAAGTCGCACAAGGGGCAACTTAAAACAATTGCCTCTGCCCCCCTATTAATAGCTGAGTTCAAAATATCGTAAGCCCGTTCAACAACCAGATCCACATTTACCACAGTGTGATAGGAAGCGCAACATTCGGTTTCATAGGGATAATCAATTGCTTCTGCACCAACAGACCCCAGAAAATCCTTTAAAATAGTGGGACGCTCAGGGTCATCTATCCCCACCTCTGGAGGGCGCAAAAGCAGACAGCCATAATAAGGAGCTACCTTTAGTCCTTTAAGAGGTATCTTTATTTTCTTAGCAATTTGAGAAAAGCCTACCTCATTTTTTAAAATCTCCAAAAGATGCAAAACCTCAACTTCTCCATTATATTTCACATCTTCTCTATCCATAAGATTATTAAGCTTATCCAACTTCTCACTATCCTCTTTTACTAATTTGTTTGCCCTCTTTAAAGTATTGTAACACATAGAGCAGAGAGTAACCACACGAGTATCTTTCTCTTCTTTAACTCGAATGAGATTACGAATAGGAGCTACTTGATGGATTAAGTCATCAGAAGTCAAAGAATAAACTGTTCCACAGCAATTCCATCGCTTAAACTCTTTCATCTCTATATCTAAAGAAGACAAAGAGGCTAAAGCTGAATCTTCAAAGTTTTTTGCCATCGTCTTCAGGGTACATCCTGGAAAATAAGAAATTTTCATTGCCTACCTCTTTTCTAAAAATAAACTTTAAAGATTAAGAACTAAATTTACGAAGACTACTAACTAAAGCTATTTGAGGAACTTGAGAAAGCACCTCTTTGGAAATAGATAAAGGATTAACATAGTCAACATTTTTCCTAAGAGTAATCTGTCTGAGAGATTCCATAATTTTTGCCAAATCTACCCCTTTAGGACAACGGGTAACACAGGTAAAACAAGAAGCACAGATCCAGATTGCTTTAGAATTTAAAACCTCTTTTTCCTCGCCCAATTGAACAAGGCGAATAATCTCATTGGGAGATATATCCATCTCTGATATACTGGGGCAACCTGCAGAACATTTCCCGCACTGATAACAAGCATAAATGTTCTCCCCGCTTAATTCCTCTACTTTATCTAAAAATTTACTTTTGGTATTTTTAATAGAAATCTCTGTTCTCATTTTTGTCTCTCCACTTTCACCAAGCCGATTTGGTAAAAAAAGCCCTGCCTGTAAGAGCAGGGATGATAGGGTGAACTAGGCAGCAAACAACGAACAATATTATCTAGCATATTTGGGCGGTTCTGTCTCGTATAAATTATTTCCTGCCGAATCTATAACCACAATTACTGGGAAATCTTCTACATAGTAACGATGAATAGCTTCTGTACCTAAATCTTCATAAGCTACAACTTCGGATTTCTTTATACTTTTAGCAATTAGAGCTGCCGCTCCACCAACAGCATGAAAATAGACGGCATTGTTCTTCTTCATACTCTCAATCACTTCCTTAGAACGAAGTCCTTTCCCAATCATCCCC
This sequence comes from Clostridia bacterium, assembly GCA_030640665.1. Taxonomy (GTDB): domain Bacteria; phylum Aerophobota; class Aerophobia; order Aerophobales; family AE-B3A; genus JAUWRC01. Next base: position 229 of record DAOWIY010000115.1, on the reverse strand, counting down.
TTAAGTCCTTTATCCAGTAATGCTGGAGTATAGGGGTCCATGCGATAACTTGTAGTTGGACCGGCAGCACCACAGGCGTAACCAGGTTTAGCCGGAGCTGGACCAACATAATAAATAACCTGATTCTTAATCTCAATAGGTAATTTTTCTCCTTTTTCTAAAAGAGAAAATAACCGTTTATGTGCTGCATCTCTACCAGTATATATATAACCTGTAATGCTCACTGTAT
>DAOWIY010000017.1 GCA_030640665.1 Clostridia bacterium | reverse complement strand
GAACTAGCGCCAACGCTTATGGCCTTCTTGTTGAAGCAGGCATGATCTCACTTGGCTATGACGTTGACTTTGCTAGTGCTTATACCATCACGGGAGAATTGTCAGATCTTGCTTTAACTGAGAACACCCTGCTCGGGGTAGTTGTTACAAATACTATTGCAGGAACTGAGATTGCAGCGACGGCTACCACTGCTTTAGCTGATGCTATCGACTTGATCACAGCGCTAACGAGTCCAGCTGGAGGTGGTACGATCGAGTATTCCTCAAAGATAGCAGTGGAGTTCTAGAGGTTTACTAGATTAAGCAAGTAAGCGAAGAAAAGACTAGGTTAAGAAAAGGGAGGGAGAAGCTCATAAAGTGGGCTTATCCCTCCTACTTAAATAAGAAAGGAAGGAGTTTATCAAGGTGAGAAAATGGCTGAGGTAAGACTAAAGGATGTTAATAAAACATTTGGGAAAGTAGTGGCAGTTAAGGATTTTAATCTAGATATTGGAGACGGGGAATTTATTATTCTTGTAGGGCCTTCCGGCTGCGGGAAGACCACTACTCTAAGATCGATTGCTGGGCTGGAGGAAGTTACCGCAGGTGAAATTTATATTGGGGATAGATTGGTTAACGATGTCCCTCCCAAAAATAGGGATATTGCTATGGTTTTTCAGAACTACGCCCTTTATCCTCATATGAATGTATATAAAAATATGTCTTTTGGGCTAAGGTTAAGGAAAGTTCCCCGGCCCGAGATAGATAAAATAGTAAGAAGAACAGCAGATCTATTAGGTATTGGTGAACTACTAGATAGAAAACCAAAGGAACTCTCTGGTGGACAGCGTCAGAGAGTAGCCCTGGGGAGAGCTATTGTCCGTGATCCTCACGTATTTTTATTTGATGAGCCTCTTTCTAACCTTGATGCCAAACTAAGAATTACTATGAGGGCAGAGCTGTTAGACTTACATCAGAGATTAAAAACTACGGCCATTTATGTTACTCATGATCAGTTAGAGGCTATGACCATGGGAGATAGGATTGTGGTGATGAATGAGGGGTTAATCCAACAGGTAGATACTCCTCAAAAGGTGTATGACCATCCTATTAATAGATATGTAGCTGGATTTATTGGCTCACCTTCTATGAATTTCCTTCCCTGCACAATTGTTAAAGGGAACGGTGATCTTTACGCTGCCTGTAAAAGTTACAAACTGAGGATTCCTCAGGATAAAACTAAATCCTTGAGGGATTATATAGGTAAAGAAGCTATATTAGGAATCAGACCTGAGCATATAGATACCAAAGACACGATAACAAGAAAATATGATCCAGAGAGCGTCTTTCAGGCTTCAGTATGGGTAATAGAGCCTCTGGGTTCAGAGAAACTTGTTCACATAAAGAGCGAAGAACGTATTCTCGTCGCTCGTCTTGATCCTCACGTTGATTTAAAGCCAGGTCAGATGGCTGAGTTCATTGTCAAGACGGACTTCATTCATATATTTGATAAGGAGACAGAAAAGACAATCTTCTAGCCAATGAAGAGGGTCAACCCTCATAAAAGTAAACCACAAAAATAAAGAGAGGGAGAAGAATAGGAGGGAGAAAGAATAGTTTCGTCCCTCCTTTTTTTATTAGATGAGGAAATATAATTAATGGGAACCGCTGTTTTAGTGGATGGTTATAATGTAATTCATAGCTCTTCCAGGTTGAAGAAGTTATTAAAGAGGAGCAAGTATCAGGCCCAGGAAGAGTTAGTTAGATTAGTATCTAACTACTGCTGCCTGGAAGGGGTAGAAGGGTATGTAGTCTTTGATGCTTATAGACGCCCTTGCCTGGATGCCGAAGAGGAGGCGAGCTCTAAATTAAAGGTTATCTTCACCGGAAAAGGAGAAACGGCTGATTCTTATATTGAGAGATTTGTTTCTCAATATAGGTCTTGTTATAATTATATCTACGTGATTACTTCAGACTATTCTCAGGGAATGACCGTAGTGGATGAGAAGATCCTTGTTCTTTCTCCTGAGAATTTCCTCAAAGAGATTGAATCTTGTCAAAAGGCTTTAAGAGAAAGCTGCTTATTTAGCTCACCCGGATCCCATCCAAAAGTATCTGATTATCTAAGGAATGAAGTTAGAAAAAAATTGGAGAAGATAAGAGGAGAATAGCTGAGGCACTTCTTGACATTCTGCCTATTTTATATAATATTAAGCGGTTTAAAAGTGAAAGAAGTAAAAATAAAGATAAGAGATAGGAATCAAGCAGAACTTCTCTGCGGCGAAAAAGACGAAAATTTGAAATTTATAGAGAAAGAATTAGGAGTTATCTTTACTCTTAGAGATAATTTCCTCAAGATCAAAGGAATAGAAGGGCAAGTAGAGAAAGCAGAGGAACTGATTAGAGGGATTTTCCTGGAACTAGATAAAGGATATCCTCTCTATGTGGAAGAGATAAAATCTGCCCTGAGGAGGATAAAGGAGGGAAGAGAAGGAGAATTAGATGAGGTTTTTTCTCCCGTGATTTTCACTACCCCTCGGGGAAGAAAGATAAGGTCAAGAACGAAGGGACAGCGAGAATATGTAAAGGCAATGAGGGAGAATGAGGTTACTTTCACTATTGGCCCTGCCGGAACAGGTAAAACCTATTTAGCTGTAGCTATGGCTGTAGCGGCACTAGAAAAGGAAGAAGTAGTGCGCATAATTTTGACTCGTCCCACCGTAGAGGCGGGAGAAAAATTAGGTTACCTGCCCGGAGGATTGGAGGAGAAAGTAGAGCCATATCTTCGCCCTTTATACGATGCTTTGTATGAGCTAGTTCTTGCTGATAGATTTCAAACCCTTCTGGAGAGAAGAATTATTGAGATTGCTCCTCTAGCTTATATGAGGGGACGTACCTTAAATGATGCTTTTATCATCCTGGATGAGGCACAAAATACAACCTATGAGCAGATGAAAATGTTTTTGACCAGGCTAGGGTTTGGCTCGAAGATAGTAGTTACCGGAGATATTACCCAGATTGATCTTCCCACACCTAAAAGTTCAGGATTAGTAAGAGTGCAGTCCCTATTTAAAGGTATAAAGGGGATAGAAACTGTCTATCTTACCCAAGGAGATGTAGTGAGGCATCACCTGGTGCAGGAGATTGTAAAGGCTTATGAAAGTTACGAAAAAAAGATTAAAGCTCATTAAAAGATTTGAAAAGAAAAATAAATCGGAAGAAGAAAAATTCAAGATTAAAAACCTATTTGTAGAGAAACATCTCTCAAAATGGATATGGGGGATAGGACTCGTAGTAGGCCTATCTCTCACCTTTCTTTTGTCCTCGCCAAAACAGGCAGCTCTTTTTATTAATAAGACGGGAATGATTATTCTCGTAATTCTCTTTGTTTCTATTTTATCCCTCTACCTTTTTAAGTTCTGGTCAAAATTTCTTCTGTTTAGACCATTGTCTTTGTTAGGAATTTTAATCATTTCCATGGTCGTAATAGGCGGAATTATTATAGTTTTGCCGCAGGTATCTAATTACTTTATTCCTCTTGCCTTTTTGTCTATTTTGGTTTCGCTTCTTTTTGTTCCTGCTTTATCTATTATAGTGACCTTATTGTTGGCCATTCTTTTTAGCATTAGCACCCGGAGTTTGGAGATTCTACCAGTTCTGGCGGTAGGAGGAATGGTAGGAGCCTACAGTGCTTCTTTTGTTCACCAAAGGACTGATTTAACTAAAAGCGGCCTTTATGTGGGTCTGGCCAATGTCTTTGCAATATTGGCTGTGAGTTTACTGGCTAATTATTCGGTGTCCGAGATAATCCCTTTAACTCTATGGGGAATGGGAAGTGGGCTTTTTTCTAGCATTTTAGCTACAGTGGTCTTGCCTTATTTAGAGACTTACTTTGGTGTAATTACCGATATTAAATTACTAGAACTAAGCAATTTTAATTCCCCCCTCTTAAATAGATTAACTGTAGAGGCTCCTGGAACCCATCATCATACTATAATGGTTGCTAGCTTGGCCGAGGTTGGAGCAGAAGCTATTGGTGCTAACTCTCTTTTGACAAGAGTAGGAGCTTATTATCATGATATCGGCAAGATTATTCGACCTCATTTTTTTTTCGAAAATGCTGGGTTAAGTAAAAACAACCATCATGAGAAGGTAACTCCCAACGTAAGCTCCATCATTGTCACCTCCCATGTAAAAGATGGAGTAGAACTTGCTCAGGAGAATCGACTTCCTCAGGTTATCATCGATATCATCAGAGAGCATCATGGAACCGGATTAATAGCTTATTTTTATAGAGAGGCGCTCTTGAAGGGAAACAAAAGAGATAAAGAGTCAATAGAGGAGGAAAATTTCCGTTATCCAGGACCTAAGCCCCAAACTAAGGAAGCAGCTATTGTGATGTTAGCCGATTCAGCGGAAGCTGCTTTTCGCTTTTCTCCTCGCAAAACTCTCAAAAGCATAGAGGCTCAGGTAAACAAGGTTATAGATAACAAATTAAAAGATGGCCAGTTAGACGAATGTAATTTAACTTTGAGAGAGATAACCAAAATAAGAGATGCTTTTACTCGAACTCTTATTGGTATCGTTCATACGCGGGGAAGGTATCCTGAAGAGATGCTGGTGAGAAAGCTGTAAGCTGTAAGTTTGAATACGGCTGTCGAAGGACATTTCCTGAGGCATTTTATGTTTAAGATTCAGATAAGAAATCTTCAGAGAAGACAGGTAAATCAAAGATTCTTGAGGAAAATTATCTTGCAGACCTTGGAAAGTGAATCGGCAAGCGAGGACAAAGAAGTTAGTCTAGCCCTGGTGAGTAATAAAGAGATAAGTAAGTTAAACGAGAGGTTTCGAGGAGCGAGGAGAATCACTGACGTACTGGCTTTTCCCTTAGGAGGGGAATTTGTCTCTACGAAGAATCTTCTGGGAGAAGTGGTGATTTCAGTAGATAAGGCAGAGGAACAGGCCGGAAGAGAAAGACATTCCCTGAAAAATGAGCTTGCTCTTTTAACGGTTCATGGAGTTCTTCACTTGCTTGGTTACACTGATAAAGAAAAAGAGAAGAAAGAGGTCATGCGAGATAAGGAAGGCCAAATTCTACACTCTTTAGGAATAACGGTAAACCTCGAATAGTTCATCGACAGAAATCTTCCCTCTGTCATTGTCTTGAGATTGCTTTGTTCCTGTCTGCCGTGCTAGTACAGGCAGGCGCTCGAAATGACTACGAACTATATTAAGGAAGGAGAGAAGATGATGAAAAAAAATAAAAGATTACTTTTCCTGGCTATTTTATTATGCTTAGGGTTGGGCCTGGGTACTCAGACAACAAAGGCAGACATTATTGAGGATATACTTAAAGCCAAAATAATAGGTCATGTAGATTTCGAGAGGATTCTTTCAGAGTATGAGAAAAATAAAGATCTAATCTTCCAGTTAGAGACACAGTTGAATTCCTGGTTGGAGAGACAACAAAAAGAATATCAACAAATTCTCCAGGAG
>DAOWIY010000063.1 GCA_030640665.1 Clostridia bacterium | reverse complement strand
GTAGTTAAAAATGCAGATTCAGCCAGACTTAAATCTTCTACTTTTTTATCGAAAAAAAAGGAAGCTGCCTCTGCCACGCCGTATATCCCTTTTCCAAAATATATTTGGTTAAGGTGCATCTTGAAGATTTCCTCTTTACTGTATCTCCTTTCTATTTGGATAGCCAGAATGGCCTCCTTTATTTTGCGCAGGAGAGTCCGTTCGGGAGTTAAGAATAGATTTCTAGCTAGTTGTTGAGTAATAGTACTTGCTCCTCCTCCTTTAATACTCCATGTTTTTAAATTAACCCAGAGAGCCTTAGGCCAACGTTTAAAATCCAGCCCTCGATGCTCATAGAATCTTTGATCTTCCAGAGCAATAAAGGCTTTTTGCAGGTGAATAGGAATTCTTGAGAGAGGAACAACCTCTCGTTTCTCGAGAGAGAATTTCGCCAGAACCTCACCTTCCTCTGAGTATACTTTGGTGATTCCAGAAGGTTGATACTCTTCTAATTGTTCAATATTAGGAAGGTCATAGAGGCTGGCGATAAAATAGCTCCCTAGAACTCCTAGTCCAGCAAAGAGAATGACAAGAATAAGATAAAGAATGATTTTTGTTTTAGACATTCTCTCTATCCTTTAATCACTCCCAGGGGGCGCAGCTTAGCTACCTTTTTAGACAGTCCAGCCTTTTCTACTATTTCTACCACCTGGTCTATATCCTTATAAGCTTCAGGCATTTCCTCGGCTATGGTTCCTCTGCCTTTAGCTATAACAAAGATTCCCTTATCTTCTAGTTCTCTTTCTAGAGCTCTTCCCTTAGCTGCTTTTTTAGCTTTAGAGCGAGACATTACTCTTCCTGCTCCGTGGCAGGTACTTCCCCAGGTTTCTTTCATAGCTATATCTGTACCCACCATAACATAGGAGTTGGTGCCCATATCTCCTGGAACCAATACCGGCTGTCCTACTGACTGATAAAGGGGTGGAACCTGGGGATGATGAGCAGGGAAAGCTCGGGTAGCTCCTTTTCGATGAACAAAGATTTTTTTTCTTTCTCCATCCACAAGATGCTCTTCAAACTTACCAATGTTGTGACAAACATCATAAACTAACTCCATGCCTAGATCTTTAGGGGAAAGATTAAGAACTTTTTGCAAAGTTTCCCTTGTCCAGTGCATTATTACCTGCCGATTAGCCCAGGCATAATTAGCGGCGCAGGCCATAGCAGCGAAGTAGTCTTTGCCTTCAGGAGAGCTGAGAGGAGCACAAGAAAGTTGTCTATCAGGAAGACTGATGTTATATTTATCAACAACGTGGCGCATTCTTGCCAGATAGTCATCACACACTTGATAGCCCAGTCCCCGGGAGCCGCAGTGGATAATTAGAGCAATCTGGTTTTCCTCCAGTCCAAAGACTTCTGCCACCCGAGGAAGAAAAATCTTCTCCACGAGGTCGATCTCCAGAAAATGATTACCCGAGCCCAAAGTTCCTAGTTGATTTTTCCCTCTTTTTAGAGCCTGCTGGCTTACTTTTTCCGCATCTGCTCCTTGCATCCTTCCATAATCTTCTGTTCTTTCCAAATCCTCCGCTGAGCCATAGCCTTTTTTCACTGCCCATTTTGCTCCTTTTCTTAGAACCTGTTTCAACTCATGAAAAGGAAGCCTGAGAGAGGAAGTAGATCCTACACCACAGGGGATATTATTAAATAGGGTTGCCAAAAGATGGCGCAATTTGCTTTTTACATCAGAAAGGGTGAGATTTGTCCTCATTAATCTGACGCCGCAGTTAGAGACGACGAAGTTATTAGCAATGAAATTGTGATGAGGATGTTCTACAGTAAAATCATAGACATAATCATTGAAATTTACAACTCGCTTGCTAACTATTTCATCCCAGAGCATCCCTGAATATCCCAATCCTTCTGTCTGTTTTTTTAAGAATTCCTGGAAAGAAAGAGAGTTAAAACTAACTCTCGGCTCGGTCTTCCTTCCTTCATAAATAGAGCGCTCTATAAAACGCAAGTTAACATAAGGGCAGTTAATTTGTTCATGAATGGCCTTAGCTCCTATTTCCATTTCTTTTTTTAATTCTAGAGCTTCTATGGCTACCTCTTTTCTATTTTTTACTATAAGCTGTTTAAGCTTTAAGAACTGCACAGTTACGTTGGCGAGAAAACGTCGTTTTTTGTTATACTCAAAGCCAACCTTGCTGTAAAGATTAATCATATCCTCTGGTTGGCCAGAGAGGATTAAGCGCAGTCGGTAAGATATTTTTCTTTCTTTATTCACATATTCGGTTCTTTGGCTGATTTTTTGAGTTTTTACTCCAAATTCAGCTAACAGAGAAGAGGCCTGCTGCAAAAATATCTTTCCACTTTCTACAAATCCTTCTTTTTTATTCATGGAAATAGTCGGACAATAAAAATTATAATTATGGTTGAGCATAGTTTTTGGAGTGGATAGTTCCGCCCCAAAGAAACCAGCTAAGAAGAGTCTTTTTTGCCAGAGGGGAGCTTCAAAGAGCCAATTGGGAAGAGAGTAATCCTGAGTTGTCTTTCTGCCCAGCGGAACGCCCAGGCTGATTAAAAGGATAGCAAAACTACTTGAGACAACTTTACAGTGGGTTTCTTCATTAGTAAACTCATACTTTGCATAAGAGGTGTGTATCTTATGATCTCTTTTTCTGGAATACACACGGGAGCAATTATATCCGATAGAAGAAGCATCTTTTTTTATTTCCTCAAGATCTTCAGGTTTACCGTAGAAACAAGTGACACCTTTTCCTCTCTTTTTTACAAAATAAATATTTCCATCTCCAAATACATATCCCATTATTTTCAGTAAATAAGGGAGTTGAGGTGAGTCATACCGTAGAGGCAGGAGTTTTCTTTTCTTCAGGTGAGAAATAATCTGCTCTAAACCTCGGCCACGAGAATCTTTACCCATTTTTAAGAGAAGCTCTTTTATCTGTTTTTCGCTGACAATAACTTCATGGCCAGGTTCCTCGTATGGGACTCCTTCAAATGGATATATAGCTACTTCATTTTCTGTCCTTAGCTTTTTCAAAGGAATCATCCCAT
>DAOWIY010000098.1 GCA_030640665.1 Clostridia bacterium | reverse complement strand
CAATTTCTTCAGCCGGATCAACGTGCCCGAAAATCCCCGGGCAGGAAAAGGTAGTGGCCGGTTTTTGCTCTCCCTTGAGAATAGTGGCAATTAGGGTTTCCCGGTCAATAGCTGAGGCAAAAGCTTTGCGCACCAGAGGATTGTCAAAGGGAAATTTTTCATTGTTAAAGCCGTAGTAGTAAGTACAGAGCCTGGGAGCTATATAAAGCTCTTTACTCAATACAGCATCTGCCTTTAATCTGTCCATATCCTCAAGAGGAGTATTATCCTGTACATCTAGTTCTCCACCTTCATACAAGGACTGGGCAGTAGAGGCCTCTGTCACCATCACACAGTAGATTTCATCAATCTGAACCTTATCTGCCTCATAGCAATCGGGATTTTTCACCATAACCAGATAGTCGTCATGAACCCACTCTTTCAACATGTAATGGCCATTGGTGACAATGTTTTCCGGCTCTGTCCATTTGTCACCCCATTTTTCGATAGTTTCCTGGGGTTGGGGTCTGGCTATCCACATGCCGGCTATAGATGGGAAATATCCGGCAGGATGATTCAATTCAAAACGCACGGTGTAGTCATCCACTGCCTTAACTCCTACCGTATCAGAGTCAGTCACCTCTCCCGCATTGAAATCCTCTGCCCCCTTGATCACATAAAGCATATAAGCGTAATTGGAGGCCGTAGCTGGATCAAGAGTTCTCTTTACACCGTATTCCACATCATAAGCTGTAACAGGCTTTCCATTGGTCCATTTAATATCATCTCGCATGACGAATGTCCACACGAGTCCATCATCAGAAGCCCGCCAATGTATGGCCAGTTCCGGAATAACCTCCATTGTCTCATCATTAAAATCGGTCAGGCCAAGAAAAAGCTGCTCATCTACAAATACAGAGGTAGTATCAGTAGCTAGAGCAGGATCAAGAGTTGGCGGCTCAGTACCTAAATTCCAATGAAGCACTTTCACTTCCCCAAACACAGGAAACACCAGCATGCTCATACATACCAGAGTAATTACACCCAGCACTATAGTACCTTTTTTCATTCCGAACCTCCTTTAAGTTTACTTTTTACTCTTCAAACTTAGTCTTTTAAAATACCCTCACCTCCTTCTCGTTCTTATTTCCTTTTCGGTTCCCCCTTTCCAGGTTCAAACTTAAGATATATCTCGCTTTGCTGATAAAAAGTTTAAAGAAAAAGGGCAACAGCTTGTTCTTAAAACCTTCCATTTCAATCTTTTTTATTATATTACTAAAAATTTTCGCTGAGTCAAGAGAATTTGCTTTTTTGGCTTTTTTGTTAGAATACTAAAATAGCTCCAGCTGCTTTTGTTCCTCTTTTTCTTCTTTGCCAAATATACTAACTTCTCCATAAACTCCATCGTAACCACATTTTATCTCTACTTTCCCTTCTCTTACCCGCATTATCCCCTGGGCAATTTTAGGAGGGATTGAGCGAAATAACTCTTCTTTAGGAACCTCTAGAAGCACTTTGAGCTCGCCACCCAATCGCTGAGTAACTGCCCTGTATCTTTCCTGGACTGCTTTGGTATCTACACCCTGGCCAAGAGCCTCAGCGATTATCTCAGCCAGAGGAACAAGATGCTTAAAAGGAATACCTTGAGGGGAAGCGAAACTCTTCTCTCTGTCTGCCAGAGTTTCTACCCTGTGCATTACTCCTATGGTCAGCTTCTGTCCGCATTTAGGGCATAGGTTTTTGTAATTTTTACTTTCTTTGGGAGAAAGAGAGATACCACATTGGCGATGGCCATCATAATGATACTTTCCTTCTTGAGGGAAAAATTCAATGGTATAGAGAAATCTTTTCTTATCCCCTTTCCTTAGAACCTCTTTAATATCCTTATAACCAATTCTATGAGAAAAGACATTGGCTTCCCTTCCCAGCCGGGAAGGAGAATGAGCATCAGAGTTAGAAATAAGGGTAAATCTATCCAGGCTGGAAACTCGCCAGTTCATTTCTGGATCACTACTTAAACCTGTTTCCAGAGCATAAATATACCGGGTATATTCCCCAAAACACTCTTCAATAGAATCAAATCCAGAGTTAGCCCCAAACAAAGAAAACCAGGGAGTCCAGATGTGGGCAGGGACAACAAAAGCCTCTTCGCTGGCCCCTAAGACCACCTCCACCAGATTCATTGCTTCCATCTTTAAAATGGGACGCCCATCAGAGTATAAGTCCCCGAATCTGGCCAGTTTTTTATTTATTTTTTCTACTGCCTCAAAACTGGGAGCGAAGATCACATTATGAATTTTTCTAGTTGCCCCATCTTTATAAAAGATATTGCTTACCTCAGCTGTTAAGATAAATAAAGTATCACTGAATCTATAAAGTCCATCCTCCTCAGAAGTAAGAGCCTCTTTTAGCTCATTTAGCCAAAGAGGATGAGTAAAATCTCCTGTACCTACGAGGTCAATCCCTTTTATTCTGGCCATCTTATCAAGATGAGGAATATCCATATCTTTAGCTGTAGCCCGACTATATTTAGAATGAATATGAAAATCAGCAATAAAAGCCATAATCTACACCTTAAACCCATATAAGGGGATAAGCTTCGCTGCTATCTGTCCTAAACCTAGCTCTAGCAGTCTTAAAGCCACTTCTCTTCCCCGATATACAAAGGGGATATCACGGATATCGAAAATAATCTGTTTGCCCCGGTCATTGGCTGCATCTACCTTAAAGTATCTTTTGCTGCCGATTTCGTAAACTTCCTCTATATTTAAGAGCTGAGGAAAGGTATAACCTCCTCCATGAGGAATAAGATTAGCCTGTCTTAACCTTTGATATACTCCCAGTTTCCTTGCTCTTTTCCCAAAACCTAGATTCTCGATACTTTCTGGTTTTAGGTTTTTATGGCCCTTTAATAAATAAGCTGGTAGGTCCGCCCTTAAAGTCAAAGGATATAACTTATCATCCCCCTCTATATAATGACATCCTAATAAAATCTCATTATAATTTAAGAGTCCTTGATGAGTTTCGTTAGATATTAACTCGTAGTCTCCAAAAAGCTCTCTTGCTGCTAATTCTCTCCTTTTTTTAGAAAAGGCATTGGCAAATTGATAAAGCTCAAAATATCGCCTTGCTTTTTTCCCCTCTAAAATATATAAAGGACCGAAAGGGGTATTAATCTCGCTTGCTTCTTTCCTCAGAGAAGAAGACTTATCATAGTAAAGACCCCAGCCGAAGGGACTATCTTTTTTTAACTCACCAGCTGAACCATGGATGATAAAGACATAAAAAGGAATCTCTACCTCGCTCATCGGCTTGACAGAGAAGATTTCAATAAAGTGATTTCCTTTACTAAAATCCCATTTTACTCTTATTCCTTGAATAAAATTTTTCTTCTTCTGAAAAGTCTCAATCCTTTTTAAGAGCTCTTTCTCACCAGGAAGTTTTTCTAAACCTCCCACCAGCATCCCACAGGTATTAGGTTTGGTATTAAGGATGATAACTTCCTCATCCCCTTCTCCCCAACTAATCTTTCCTCCATAACCAAAACCAGCTCTCCATCTATCAACATTTCGAGTAACTGTCATATCAGGAGTAGAAATGAAAGTGGCTTTGGGAGTAATGCCTAAACTCTCTTGCCAGTAATGTATTTTAGCTAACCCATACTTCATATTAGCCTTGCACAATTTACTGCCGCTATCATTCAAGCCCATAGAAAAAATATGTTTCTCTGCCTGGCTTAAGAGTTCTTCTCTTTCCATTTTTAAGGCCCCTCTGGAAGAGGCAGTTCCCTTATCTCCTTACTTCTTTTCTTTAAGGCTTTTCTTAACTCATTTAAGAAGAATAAAGAATTCTCGTGAGCTGCTCTTCCTATTTCTTTACTCTCTTCAAATATTAATAAATTATAATCCTCGCTTCTTTTAGCGATGACCTTCTCTATAATATCCTCGATAGATCCAGCTTTGCCCATTATACCTCTCAAAATACCAATCCAGCCGAACCTATCAAGAGTATCAGCATCATAAACAATTTTCTCCTCTATGGACTCGGGTGGTATATGAGAAGTAGGAGTATGGCGGGTAATGATTCTCAAGATTTTCTTACCTGTGGCTTTATCTACCCAACTTGCCTTAAGGAACTGCTCAACGAAAGCAGCTCCTCTTATTCCATGCATGGCTCCCGTAGGAACTCCTACTCTACCTAAATCATGAAAAAGCGCTCCACAAATGAGTATAAAGGGATCTACAGGCTCAGAGATTCTTCCGGCAATTTCAATGGCTCGACGAGCGACCTCAAGAACATGAGAATAATCGTGAGCTGTACTTTGGGCATGCTTTTCCCGAACAAAACCTTCGATTGTCCCAATCATCTCTATCTCTTTTTTGGTTAAATTACGAGAGAACATTTCCACTCTCCCCTTCTTCTTTCTCTGATTCCAATTTTTCTATTAGCAGAGGAAGAAACTTATGAAGGTCTTCTACTATCCCCAAACTAGCAATATTAAAGATAGGAGCTTGGGGATCTTTATTTATAGCTACGATAACTTCTGAGGTTCTCATCCCTACCTGATGTTGAATAGCCCCTGAGATGCCGCAGGCTATATAAAGCTTGGATTGAACTGTTTTTCCTGTCTGCCCTACCTGATGATAAGAAGGAATCCATCCTGCATCTACTACAGCACGAGAGGCTCCTACTGCTCCTCCTAAAAGGTGAGCTAGCTTTCTAATCAGAGAAAAGTTCTCTGCTTTCCTCAATCCTCGCCCACCGGAGACAATAATTTCTGCTTCTTGCAGGTCTACTACCTCTTTTTCCTCTTTAATTAAATCAATGATTTTCACCAGGTCGTCTTGTTGGTCAAAATGAGGTTTTATTTCCACTACTTCTACATTTCTCTTGCCATCGGGTAGAGCCTTCTTCATCACTTTAGGTCTGACAGTGGCTATCTGAGGACGATGATAAGGTGAGATTATCCTGGCCATAATATTTCCTCCCAGAGCAGGCCGGGTTTGGATTAAGTTTCTTTTTTCCTTATCTATCTTTAAACCAGTGCAATCAGCAGTTAGGCCTGTCCGAAGGCGAGTAGCTACACGAGGAGAAAGATCTCTTCCTAAACTAGTTGCCCCCACGAGGATAATTTCAGGGCATTTTTCTCTCACTAAATCCACAATAGCCTGGGTATAAAGACTGGTTCTATAAGATTTGAGATGCTCGCTTTCTATAAGATAAACTTTTTCTAAATTATAGCTTAGTAATCCCTTGACTTTTTCCTTTAAATTATTTCCGAGAAGAATAACCGAGAGGCTCTCCTCCAGGTCATTAGCAAGCTGCCTTCCTACCCCCAGAAGTTCATAAGTTACGGGCATAATTTCTCCGTCTCGTTGTTCAGCAAATACCCATACTCCCCGGTAGGAAGATAAATCTACCTTCTTTTCCTCTCTTTCCAGCAATATAGCCTCAAGAGGGCAGGCATCTACACAAGCCCCGCAGAAAGTACAGCCCTCAAGTATCTTCGCCTTCTTATCTTCTACTTTAATAAGAGAGAAAGGACAACTAGGAATACATTCCTTGCAGCCGGTACATTTCTCAATCAATATTTGGATTCTAGCCATTAAACAATCTCTCCTAGATGAGCTTCATCTTTTTCATCTCTTTAAT
>DAOWIY010000038.1 GCA_030640665.1 Clostridia bacterium | reverse complement strand
TAATTGAAACTACTGTCCTTTCAGGATTAGCAACTGCTTGTCTTCTGGCCAGTTTTCCTACCAATCTTGCTTCATCCAGAGTAAAGGCCACCACAGAAGGAGTTAATCGGTCTCCTTCGGCATTAGGTAAAACTTTTGGTTGACCGTCTTCCAAAAAGGCTACTACAGAATTAGTTGTTCCCAAATCAATTCCTACTACGGCCATCTTATCTTTTCTCCTCCTCAGCCATAGCGGCAATTAAAGCTCCTTTTGCCACACTGTATTGGGATTCAGATGCCACTCTTACTTCCCCAATTTCAAGAGGAAACCTGACTTTAGCCAGTACCCCCTTGAACCTATCAAGAAAACCTTTTGGCAGTGCACTCCCCCCGGACAAGACTACGGTGATAGGCTTATCAATTCGGGGCATCTTTTTTGTTCTCCCAAATTCCCTCTTAATATTTTCTAAAACGTACTCGATCAAATTATCGTAATAGATGGACAGTGCTGTTTCTATCTTGCTAAGACCCACATATTTAGTTAGATCCAGAGTTGATTCCTTAATAGCACAGATTCTACTTGCTGTCTCGTCCACGGCCATAGCGACCTGTTGATCTATCCAGTCTCCTGCCTTGCTAATACTGAAGGTGAAGATAGGAACCGACATATAACTGAGACACATATTGACCATTCCACCACCAAAAGAGAGCCCTATACCCGTAAATCCATCTTTGTCCAATTCAGAAAAAACCACCGCCAGCCCCTCATTGATGCTTTTAGGAGTATACCCTAATTTTGTCAAAAAGCCATGAACAACCTTCTCATGGTAAACTATGTTAAAATCTACATCCACTGGTGGACCGGGAATAGAATAATAGACAATCTCTCCTTTGTATTTTGGCTTTCCTACAACACTTTTTATTATCAGTTCAATCATAGGGAGAGCTTCCCTTTCTGAAGGACTGATGATTCCTTTACTTAACGGCCTTCTGGCATTCTTGTTGAAAATGTTAGCAAATTTTATAGCCTCATCCCCTACAACGTATAGTTTCTCGTCTTTCTGGATATAGTTAACTTTAGATGTAGTCAGCATTTCTTTGGTAAAATCACTGTATTCAATGTCAAAGAATGCATCTCTTTGGGTGCGAAAAGATATTTTATTTCCTTGCTTTTCTGCGCAGTAGACGAAGGCAGTTCCCACGTCTAACCCCTTGCCATTAGCTGCATGTCTTGGTGTTTCTTGCATTAGTTCACCTCTCAAATGTTCTTATTAGCCCGAAGATTTTTGAGAGCTTGGATTGCTTTATGAACATCAGTATCTGATTTTTTGACCTTACCCAATCTCTCAAAATTATATTCTAAGTTAGTCTCCTCAGTAGGGTCTATAAAGGTTTCCTTAATTTGCACTTTGTCATCTTGCTTAATCACAGAAGTTTGCGGAGAGTAGGAAGATGAAATTTTCCTCGCTATTCCTTCTCCTAAGGTCGCCACTAATCCTTCGGTTACCCCTCTTGCTATCTGTCTTACCATTTCCTCATCTACTTTTGGGACCTTCTCTTTCTGAGGAACGTATCTCACAATTGTCCTTGTTTTCTCTCTTTTATCTCGTTTGTTCCAGACATTGCACATGGTACGAGGAGGGATTCCTCGCATTTTATTACCTCCCTAATTTTCTCATCTTTTTGAGTTTGATTGCTAAAACCTAATCTTCTCCTTAAGATTTCTCCAACTCTAATAAGAACTTTTCGCCTTTTTCCGTAATCTCATATCCGGTTATAGTTGTACCTCTTATGTAGCCACTCTTCCACAAAGATCGGCAAAGAACAGTTGCGTATTCAGTCGAGAAGCCTAATTCTTCTCCCACTGCCTCTGCCTTAACTTTTCCCAACTCTTCTAATTCACGGATCACCTTTAGCGCATCTCGCTCACTAGCAGGAACCGTTGCCATCTCTTTCCTCTCATTATCTTTGAGCTTAGGTATCTTTTGCCATTCCAACTTTGACTTTCTTTAGGCTTATTTCCAATACATTATTATTGAAACTCTTGCTAAAATCTTTGCTATCAACTTCAACAGGCAAATCAATCTCTTTATAATATTTCCTATTCGCAGAAGATGTTGAAATGCTCATTTTTTCAGGTTCTAATTCAAAGAGAATATCCTCTATTTTCTTAACCCCGGGTAGTTCCATAATTATATTCAAATAGTCTCCTTCATCAAAGATATCTAATAAAATTTCTTTTTCTTCCTCTTTCTTTTCTTTTTGTCCAAGAATCCACCAGCTAAATAAAATCTTCTTCCCTGTCTCAGGGTCAAATTTTGACTCCTCAAAAGCCAATATCCAACTACCTATTATCCTCTCGGCAGTTGGATTAATACGTTCTTTTATCTTAAGAAGTACATCCATATGATTAGGGGCTTCTATTAACTCAGCCAATTCTTCAATCCTGGCATGGTCCCTCTGCCAGAGATAAATAAGTATCTCCTGGCTGTCAGAATCTAACTCCTTGGCGATTTTGTCTATTGTTTCTTCATTGACTATTAATAGCGATCGCTCATATATCCTCCTTCTCCAGTTTTCTATATTATTTACAGCAATCAAGGCCTGTAAAACTTTTTCTCGTCCAGGTTCCCTATAAGAAACTAGAATAACATTTTTGCTTCTTAAAATTACCGCTCTTTTCTCCATAGTTAGATTAATGATATTTTCAAGCAGAGTTTGGAAGGAAACTCTTGGAGGTTGAAAGAAAAGTAATCTTTTATTAGTAAGATAAAAACGCCCTGGCTTCCAGCCAGACCGCAAGTTCTCCTTGAGGAGTCCCGAGCTAAATAAGAGAATATTTTCGCCTTTATCTAAAAAGGGCAGGGGACCAATTTCTTTCATCCGGCGGCCCACCTCTTAAATTTTTCCTGTGAAGACAAATTTTCCGAGGAAGTCTCCCTTAATACGGTTGCAGCATCCTTTTTCTCCTGGGACTTTTCTTCTTTTGACTTCTGGGGTACTTTTCCCGTTAACCACCTCTTATACCTCTCTTCAGGAGATTCTGGTGCTCCGCTCGGCTCCATCCCATAGGAGGAGCTGGGGCTCTTACCCAGTGCTTTCCACCCCTTTTCAGCCAGCCTAATCTTTCCTGAAACGAAGACATCAATGAAGTTCCTTCGGCCCATTGACCCTAAAATCGTTCTTACATAATCAAGTCTTACCCCCATAAACTTGGCAATCTGTACTTCACTTAATTCCCCACCTTCTTCATCCAGTATTTTTAAGACATTTCTTTCATCGGTAGTTGGCATATTTCACCCCTTCTATTTGCGTTCCTTTCTCATCGACCTATGGAATCCTTCCAGATAATCATCGCCTTCAGTTTCAGCTTTTGAGCGAGCTTTGGAGTAAATTGGTTTTTTTTCTTCATTTTCCGAAAAGTTACCTAGGCACTTGTAATCAAACTCTGCGCCACTAGAATGTTTAATAGATGCATTTTCACCAGTAGAATGTTTTATAGGAGTATACTTCTTCTTTGCTTTTTCTAAATCTTTCCATTCCATCCCTGTGGAATGTTTTACTCTGCTTACTTTTCCAGTAGAATATTTTACACCCATTTTCTTCTCCCTCCCTTTTTCTAATATTCAATTAATACTTTGTTCCACTTCTTCTCTCCCCTTATTTTGCGTCCCACTCTCTGTTGGAGCGTGGTCATTCTCCAGGGGCCCCGATTATGAACTACTGTCCAGTGCCCACCTCTAGCTCCATGAATTTTAAGTTCAACTATATATTTAGGCTCAAGACGCAGCTCCTCAAGTATTTCTCTTGACAAAACTACTCTTCCCTGTTTATCTACCTGCTCGTATCCTTCTTTCATTATTACTTCTAGGGGGGAAATAAAAGGAATATTACGTGGTCTATAAATTACCAGATGAGGGAATCGAGATGTATCTTTAATCCTTAAAACTTTTATGCAAACCCCGCAGCCTGGACAAAGCTCGGCCCATTTTCCAATATCAGAAGGAATAGTAATTCCACCCTCTTCATCCACTATACTAAATCCACGCATTAAAGCCATAATATAAATCCTTTTCCTTCCAGCTCCATGGTTTAATTCTTTAATTTCTTCACTGGCCCACTCCACCACCAAAGAAAGTCTAAATTAACCTGCGCTTCTTTATAAGTGGGCTCTATTTCTAAAGCCTTCTCGTATTCCCTCTTTGCCTTCTCATATTTACCCTGGATGGCAAAAAACTTTGCTTTATTAAAATGCTGCTGCGCTTTTTCCTCAGGTATTTGTATTGTCTTGTAAGGATATCTACCCTTAAATATTGTTACATATCTCATAGACTAATTAACAAGACTAAGTTTAAGCCTTTACTTTTCCTGTACCTTTGCACTTTGGGCAGTAGAGTCTAAAGTCGTCTTTTCCTGTACCCTTGCACACTGGACAAACCTCCGTTCCTTCTACCGTAAGCACCCCTTTACCGCCGCAAGCTAGGCAGTTAAGTCTTGTGTTATATTGCACACCTGTACCGTGGCAGACAGGGCATTTTTCAAACGGCTCTGCAATCTTGACTGTTCCTTTACCCCTGCATACTTGACAATCAGCTAATACTGACATGACTCCCCAGGGGTCTTTTCCTGTCCCTTTGCAGTAGGCGCATTTAACCTCAGCCATAGGTCTTGAAACTTTGATTTTCTCTTTTCTTACTTTTCCTACTCTCTTTCTTGCAACTTTAACCATTCTCTTTCCCCCTTTTTAATCATTTTACTTTTCTTTAATCTTGTATACAGGCCATCTTCCGGGAGTAACTACTCCAAGAAAGTCCTGGGCCACCAAATTCTTACACAGGCTCTGAATGTAATCTATAGACAAATCCATTTCTTTGCCCATAGTTACTACACTGGCCTTATCTACCATCTTAAACTTCTCTAGTAGTTCCTTTTCATTTGGAGTCATAATTCCATCTCCTTCTTATTCGTTTTGGTAGTTGATACATAGGGTACCTGGCTAAAGTATCCACTTTGAGATACCTTGCTTCATGCAAATTTCTTAAAAGATACTGAATATATCTTATGGAAAAAGGCATTCTTTTACTTAGGATCTCCGCATTGGCTCTGCCTCCCAGTTCCTTGAATTCTCTTAATATCTCTTTCTCATTGTCCGTCATTTTTCACTCGTCATAATATTACCCTTCCTTCTTAATTGTATTTTCTCTCACCGTAAGGGTATCATCATCTTCTTCATACTCAATAAGACCTTTTTTCTTCAAAATTTCCAAATTTTTCTTCAGTTCTGCTCTTGCTTTAATTATTCTTGGCTCAGGTATTCTTGCTACTCTTATCCACTCATCTACCCTGGCGTTAACTGATTTACCCCTGCTTAGTCTTATCTCATCATAAATATTTTGCGCATATATGGAGAGCTCATTAAACCCTGAACCAAATAAATCTCCCTCTAACTCTTCTTCTCTACCCGTAGCAATATTTACTGCCCTTACTAAAGAAGAGCCACCCCTTATCTGTTGGGTAACTTCTATTTTTCTGATTACTTCTGCCTTCTTAAATTCTACTGCCTGTCTCATCTGGGAGTTATCATCTCCACTTTTTCGGATTAATTCTTTCTCAAGATTAGATATTTTTTTCTTTAATTCCTTTAAGTCTTCGAACACAAGGTTTATCTTTTCCACATTTTTAGAGGCATTATTAAAGAGTTTATTGATTTCTCGATTAATTTCATCTTCTTTGTCCCTTTTCTTTCCATAAAAAGGAACTAATTCTTTTTCTACCTTTTTTAATCTTTCTTCCCACTGAGTCTCTTGTAAAGCCTTCTCCATTTCCTCTATCTCTTTTTTCTTGGTCTCTATCTCGGTTTTTAAGTCACTTTCTGTAGCTTCTAATTCTCTACTTTTTTCTTCTATCTTAGTCTTTAGGCTTTCTGCCTTTTCTAAAGTTTTGGACATTATTACCTCCGCTTTTTCCCCTTAATAGTATGATTTTCCTCACCCACCTTGCTTTCCTGCCAGAGCATAAGCTTGCTGGTTTACCTTCTTTAAATAACCCTGTTTTGCCAGGGAGCGACAGAGAAGATCGGCATAAGCCGGGGTAATCCTCATCTGGTAAATTATTTTGCTGAGGGGTGCCCACCCATATTCTTTAACCAACTTCAGAACCCTGGTTACATCTTTCCCTACTGGTAGGTATTTTCCTTCCCGACTCTTCGACAATAAAAAGTTCTCCATCAAACTCCTGCATAAAAATTCAGCATGTTGAGAAGAAATCCCTAAGTCCTCAGCAACTTCTTGGGAGTTTGCTTTCTTTAGCTCTCTAACAACATTTAGAGCTAACTCTTTATCTTTTTTAAGTATATATCCTCCTCGTGAAGTCCGACTAAGATAACCTTCTTTTGATAAATCTTCACAAATTTGAGCTGCTGATTTTGATGGAATCAAAAGCCTTTTACTTATTTCCTCTTCATAAACTAACCTGAGTTTTTGAATTAACCTCAGCACCTCAGTTTTCATTTCTTTAGCTAAGGCATATCCCCGTGAAGCAGCATTTATTATATGCCCCTTAATTAGTAGGGACTGACAGATTTCGTTTATGTATTTGGGGGACACCTCCAGTATAGAGGCTATCTCCTCTGCTTTAATACCTTTCAATATACCTATAATTTGTAAGACTTGCTTTTGAATTCCCTGCATATTTTCCTTCTTTGGTAGTTAGTATGGCGGTGTTGCGGCTGCCAGTCTTTGCGCTCCCAATAGTGCAGTACTGGAACAGGGAAGACCTTTGAAAAAGTACAATTTCTGTCATTGCGAACGACTGCCTGCGCCTGTCTTCACTTTTTTAGGCACAACCCCTTTGCCATGGCAAGTCCAGCAGTAAAGATGGCTTCTGGTATAAACACCAGTTCCATCGCACGCCTTACACTTCTCATAAGATTTTCTGACTCTAACTACTCCTCTTCCATTACAAACAGGGCAATTAGAAAGCGGGGATAAAACCTTAAAGGGGTCCTTACCTCTGCCTTTACAGAAGGCACATTTTATCTCCTCAAGTTCTTCTTCAGCAATTCTTGTCTTTTTAATTCTCCTGCGTCTAGCCATTTTTCCATTCCTTCTTTATAATATTATTAATCAGGGTAACTATTTAGCCTTATTATATTTCACTGCAGAGCACACCGAGAACGCTAAATAGTAGCGGTCGGATTTAGACCTAACACCGACTCCATTGTTTGATAAATCAAACCGCTACGATGTGCGTAAATGGCACCGCTACTAATCAGGAGCATATCTAACCTTATTCCTACAATGTTTGCACAGCATAAGTTTACCTGTTGTGGGAAGTATTATTTCTCCTCCACAATAAGGGCAAATCTCTTTACTGCACCCATCCCCCAGAGGTTTCCCCTTTGTCTTCCTGCCACCAGTCTTGGGGATGTACGGCTTTATTGGCTTTGGAGTATACGGCTTTAGGGGAACCGGGGTGTAATCCTTAAGAGGCTTTGGAGTATAGGGCTTTAGGGGAACGGGGGTGTAATCCTTAAGAGGCTTGGGGGTATACGGTTTCAATGGTACTGGTTCATAGTCCTTGAGAGGTTTGGGAGTATAGGGCTTCAATGATACTGGTGTATAGTCTTTGAGGGGTTTGGGGGTATACGGTTTTAGCGGAACCGGAGTATAGTCTTTTACAGGGATAGGAGTATAATCCTTCAGTGGTTTCGGTTGGTATGGTTTTGTCGGTATCGGTTTATAGGCTTTTATTGGTCTTGGTTTATATCCTTTCGTTGAACGTCCTGGTGTATACGGCATTTTTATATCCTCCTTCATCCTAAAAAGGGGACAGGCTACTTTTTACTAAACCATTCTTGACAGGCTAAAAAGTAGCCTGTCCCCTTTTTTCAATTAATCTTAAATGTCCCCTCGCAGCATTGACAACCATCGAGAAGGGTTGAGCTGAACTTAAAAACAGCACCAGGATTAATAGCTTTAGCCACGGTATTTATGTATTCGGTGCACATAGAAGAACACTTAACCCATCCCGGATCTTTATCCAGCTCCATACTATTAATTACACTGTACTCCCAACAAGCAGAGATTTGAATTTTTGAATATTCTCTGTTTTTTTCTGTCACCTTGATCTTGGAACTCCCGATAATGGCACAGACTGCTCCATAGGTACTGGCTATAGCAGCAGCATCATCACCTTTGATGCCAAATTTCTCCTTGGACCAAAGGTACTTTGATCCAACTGAGCCAAGAGCTTTTCTGCGCATATCCAGAAGAAATTCCCAGGAAACCCCACGCCTTCGGTAATCTTTTAACTTCTGGTAGTTGGATTTCATGGTCTTTACCAAATATATGAGTCTGATGCAATCTTTATTAACCAGATCAAACTTAGTTTTAGTAGAGAGTCTTTTTATGATTTCTTCAATGGAATCAAATTCCAAATCTTTCAATTCAGGGGTTGATTCCTCAAATATATCCCGCGCCTTAAGTATACAATCAACCGCCGACTTATGTTCTCCTTGAGCCTGATAGATTTCACCCAGAGTTACATAAGGAACTGCCTTATCTTGCGCCTTAGCCATGGCTTTTTTTGCATCATCCATAGCCAAATGTAGCTGGCCAACATTCATATAGGCATCGGCCAAGTTATTATGGATAAGTGCGTCGTCTGTTCCTTCGCTTAAAAGGCCTCCTTCTTTTAAGGCCTCCTGGTAGTATTTGATGGAATTTCCATAATCGCCTTTAGAGGCGTATTGATATCCCATTCGGAGTGTTTGACTCCAATTTATCTTATCTTTGCAGTAAACAGCCATCTAATCTTCTTCCTCCATATTAAACAAATTGTCGAAGCTTCTCTTTGAACTGGAATCCATAAAGGGCTCTTTCATACAGCCTCTCAAGTTCTTCGTCGGTTATGTTTCTTAATTCAATAACTCCTTTTTGCAACTGATATGCATACTGGCTCCAATCTGTGGTTTTCAGCATGTGGTTTTTCTTACAATATTCGTAGAGGGGAGTCCCCGGAAAAGGAGTTACTATAGAAAATCCAGCACTATCCATTCCGTGATCCAGGGCCAAACTCTTAGCCAGATTTATGGTATCCTCAATTGTATCAATAGTCTCTGTAGGATAGCCCATCATAAAGTAACCGTAAGAGGAAATACCAACCTTTGAAGTGATATCTATGGTTTCTCTCACCTCATTTATGGTAAATCCCTTCTTGCATAAGTCCAGTATTCTCTGGTTTCCAAATTCAATACCGTAGAAAATGATCTGGCAGTTAGCTTCTTTTAGCTCTTCTAGCAGTTCTTCCGACATAAGACCTACCCTACCATCACAGGCCCAGATAATATCATCTAAACCTCTTTCAACCATGTCTCGGCATAATTCAATAGTCCACCTTTTGTTGACCAGAAGAAGGTCATCCACAAATCTGACATATTATACGGCAAACTTTTGGCAAATCTCTTCCAGTTCATCAAGAACATTTGCTACCGATCTTCTTCG
>DAOWIY010000001.1 GCA_030640665.1 Clostridia bacterium | reverse complement strand
ACTTAGAAGGTAAGTATAACTATCATAACATTGCTTTATGCAAAGAGACAAAAGCTATGTGGGAGAAACTAGGAACGAACTGGAGTCAAATTAGGTGTAATTGTGTGTGGTAAAGGAAGGTAAGATAATGGAAAATAGGGATACAGCAAATAGATTATACCTTAAAAGTTGTTAGCCTTCAAGCAAAGGCCAGGGAGTTTATAGTGGATTCTATATCTTCGAAAATTGTCGAAAAAACATGGAAGAAACGAGAGAGTATCTTAACCAAACTCAGATTATATGAGAATTTAAAAGGGGAAGTTCCTTAATAATTTATCGAATCCAAATAATATTAATAATTCTATAGAGGAAGAAAAAGATGAAGAAGGTAGATTTTAAAGTTGCAGAAGAGTTTGCCTCAAAGATTAGGGAAAAATTAGACGAAGCTAGTATAATTGTTTATGGCTCAAGAGCACGCGGGGATAACGAGCTATTTTCTGATATGGATATTTGTATTATCGTGAATGAGTTGAATAAAAAGATAAGAGAAATAATATTCACTATAGCCTGGGAAATAGGTTTTAAAGAAAACGTTGTTATTGTCCCCTTAATTTTTGAAAAAAAAGAATGGGAAGATTCTCCTATTTTAGAATCACCGATTTATAAAAATATACAAAGAGAAGGAGTCAAGGTATGAAGAATAGAAAAAGAATTCTTAGCAACTATCGAATTGAACAGGCCGAACGAGCTATTAAGGATACAGAAATTTTGTTAAATGAAGGTGGAAGCCCTGGAAGTATAATCAATAGGGCATATTATGCTATGTTTTATGCAGTCCTTGCGTTATTGGTGAAAATAGAGATAGGTACTTCTAAACATAGAGGCGCGATAGCACTTTTTGATCAACATTTTGTGAAGGAAGGAATTTTTCCAAAAGATATGAGCTACGCTCTTCATAAAGGCTTTGATATACGTCAAATGTCAGATTACCGGGAACTGGTGAAGATAAGCAATGAAGATGTAAGAGAGATATTTCAAAAAGCAAAAGATTTTGTGAAAAAAGTCAGAGAATATTTATCAAAATGATAAGTCAAATAGCTCACGAGGTTGCATTTGCTTTTCCAACAAAAAATGACCGGAAAAACGAAGGAGTAATATCCTATGGATGAAAAAGCTAAGAAAATAGGATTATTCATTGGGATAACTTTCTTCCTCAGTTGGCTTATGGCCATTCTCTTCTTCTTATTAGGAGGCAGATGGAATACGCCGGTTGCGACAATAATAGGAGTAGCTTATATGTTTGTCCCTATGGTCTCTGCAATCATTGTCCAAAAGTATCTTTATAAGGAGCCGCTGAAAAAGCCTTTGGGAATATCCTTTAAGTTAAATCGATGGTTTTTAGTGGCCTGGTTCCTTCCCCCTATCATTGCCTTTGCTGCTATAGGAATTAGTCTCCTCTTTCCCCAAGTAGAATACTCTTCGGAAATGGCAGGGTTATTGGAAAAATTCAGGGGAATTCTTCCTCCTGAAACGCTGGAGCAGATGGAAAGCCAGATGGCCACTTTTCCCGTTCATCCCATCTGGATTGCCCTTGGTCAAGGGCTTATTGCTGGAATTACCATAAATGCAGTTGCCGGATTCGGAGAAGAATTGGGCTGGAGGGGATTTCTCCAAAGGGAGTTAGGATATATGGGTTTCTGGAAATCCTCAACTCTTATTGGCATTATCTGGGGTATATGGCATGCCCCAATTATCCTCCAGGGACATAACTATCCTCAGCACCGCATAGAAGGAGTATTTATGATGATAGTTTTTTGTCTCCTTTTAGCTCCTATTATTAGTTATGTTCGCCTCAAAGCAAAATCTGTCATTGCAGCCGCTATCCTCCATGGTTCGCTTAATGGCACGGCAGGATTGGCTATTATGGTAGTCAAAGGAGGAGGTGATTTGCTCGTCGGAGTCACGGGAGCAGCAGGATTTATCATTCTTGCTATTATAAATTTGTTTATATTTACCTTTGATCATTCCATTGTAAAAAAAGGAGGTAGGTAAGATGGCTGATAGGTGTTGTATTTTATCGTCATCTGTTGTATTCATATATTGCGGGAGTTTTCATTATTCTTTTTGGCTTAGGTCTCCTAGTACTTGCCTCTAAGATAATCAAGAAGAAAGAAAAATCATGAGAGTTATCAGTTGAAAGGTATCCAAAGTTACCATGAAAGAAGCAATGTTCTACGAAAGGCTAGAGGACAAAAAGCTAAGATGTAGGCTCTGCCCTCACTTTTGCAGGATAAGCCCCGGCAAGCGAGGGATTTGTGGTGTGAGAGAAAATAGAGAAGGAATACTTTACAGCCTGGTTTATGGAAAGGCAATATCTTCAGGTATAGACCCCATAGAGAAAAAGCCTTTTTACCACTTTTATCCTGGCTCGGCTGCTTTCTCTATAGCCACAGCGGGATGTAATTTCCGCTGCCTGCACTGCCAGAATAGCAGCATTTCTCAGTTGCCCAGAGAATGGGGAGAAATTGAGGGAGAGGAACTTTCTCCAGAGTCGATCATCTTACAAGCTAAAAGAAATAATTGCCAAAGTATTTCCTACACTTATACCGAGCCCACCATCTTCTTTGAATATGCCTATACTACATCGAAATTAGCTCAAAAAGAAGGAATTAAAAATACTTTTGTCACCAACGGATATATGAGTGAGGAGGCCTTAAGAGAAATAAGCCCTTATTTAGATGCAGCTAATGTAGACCTTAAATCTTTCAGAGAAGACTTTTATAAAAAAATTTGTGGAGGCCGCCTGAAACCTGTTCTCGGGACTCTGAAGCTGATGAAGGAGCTGGGAATCTGGGTAGAGGTAACTACTTTGATCATTCCCACTTTGAATGATTCAGAGGAAGAGCTAGAAAAAATAGCCCAGTTTATAAAAGGTTTGGGAGAAGATGTCCCCTGGCATCTTAGCCGCTTTTATCCCAGCTACAAATTAAAAAAGATTCCCCCCACACCCGTGGAAACTCTTCATCGGGCACGAGGAATCGGGCTGAAGGCTGGATTAAGATATGTTTACACGGGAAATGTACCCGGGGACGAGGGAGAGAATACTTACTGCTACAACTGCGGCAGGTTATTGATTGGGCGCTACGGTTATAGAATAGAAGAATTTAATCTCGAAGATGGGGAATGTAAATATTGCAGGGTTAAAATCGATGGAACAGGAATGGAAAAATGAATTACAAAGTTAGTATTGGGTTCAAGAGTTTAAAACAGGGCAAGAAGGTTTCTTTTAAAAGGATAGGAATGAAAAGATGAATTACGAGGTTAGTATTGGATTAGAAGTGCATGTAGAGCTTTTAACGAAGAGTAAGCTTTTTTGCGGCTGCAGTACCCGCTTCGGAGCATCTCCCAACAGCCAAACCTGTCCTGTATGCCTTGGCCTTCCTGGTGTACTTCCCGTTATTAATAAAAAGGCCGTAGAATATACTCTTTCTACAGCTCTGGCTTTGAACTGTAAGGCCAGTAATTTCTCTCGCTTTGCCAGAAAAAACTATTATTATCCGGACCTGCCAAAAAACTATCAGATTTCCCAATACGAAGAGCCTCTGGCCAGACAAGGATACCTGGAATTTGAGCTGGAGGGTAAACTAAGAAAGGTAGAAATTGAGCGTGTTCACCTGGAAGAGGATGCGGGAAAACTCATCCATGGAGAAGCTACAGAAAACATAGAGGAAAAAGATATGAGCTTTGTAGACTACAACCGCACGGGCATCCCTTTAATGGAAATTGTAACCTTTCCGGTTATATCTTCCCCAGAGGAGGCCTACCAATATCTTGTTAACCTTAAAAAAATTCCCAAGTATCTGAAAGTAAGTGATTGTAATATGGAAGAGGGCTCTTTAAGATGTGACGCCAATATTTCCCTGGCCCCCAAAGGAGAGAAAAGAGGAACAAAGGCAGAGCTCAAAAATATGAATTCTTTCAAGGAAATAAGGGAGGGATTAACCTCGGAGATAAAAAGACAGTCTCATCTTTTAGATAAAGGAAAAAGGATAATCCAGGAAACAAGGCTCTGGGATAATAAAAAGAAAAAAACTTATCCTATGAGAAGCAAAGAGTGGGCCCATGATTACCGCTATTTTCCTGAGCCAGATCTTCTCCCTTTGGAAATAGAAGAAAAATGGATAGAAGAGCTAAAAGCAAAACTTCCTGAGCTGCCGCAGACACGCTGCCAGAGATTTATTAGAGAATACAGTCTTCCTCCTTACGATGCCGGTGTGCTTACCGACTCAAAGGAGTTAGCCGACTACTTTGAGGAATGTCTTAAGAGTTTCCCCCAGCCCAAGCAAGTTAGTAACTGGATAATGGGAGAGTTTTTGCGTCTTCTCAAGGAGGAGAATATAACTGTAGAGGAAGTTAAAGTTAGCCCTACCCAGCTCGGTAAACTTTTGAAATACCTGAAGAAAGGTACAATCAGCGGAAAATTAGCTAAGGTCATTTTCGAAGAGATGTTCAAAACAGGCAGGAAAGCAAAGGAAATAATTAAATTGCAGGGATTAAAGCAAATCACTAATGAGAAAAGTCTAAGAAAAGTAATAGATGAAGTACTAGAACAAACTCCCCAGGCAGTAAGTGACTTTAAAAAAG
The DNA here is from genome assembly GCA_030640665.1 of Clostridia bacterium. Lineage (GTDB taxonomy): Bacteria > Aerophobota > Aerophobia > Aerophobales > AE-B3A > JAUWRC01. Next base: position 6,010 of record DAOWIY010000001.1, on the reverse strand, counting down.
GCAAAGGAAAGGCACTAGGATATCTGGTAGGAGAAGTAATGAAGAAAACAAAAGGTAAAGCCAATCCAGGGCTGGTAAACAAACTCTTGAAGGAGAAATTAAGTATCCTGTGATGCCGCTCTTGAGCCATTAAAAGGCAATTTCAAAGGATATTACAGTTGCCCAGTTCGACAGAATTTTCTCATTATTTACCTATACTGTAGGATATGCCGAAAAAAAGGCGATGATAAAATAGTTCTCTGTAGTGATTGCCATAGATGTTTGGACAATACCATCAAGTTTATTGATTTAGGACCTCATAATCAGGCTTATACAAGGGAAAAATATCCCTGATGGCTAGTTCTACATATTTTCTTGACATCCTTTAATCGTTTATGTAATCTTAACACTCTAAGAATCCTCTGGCAATCGCCCTTTTTCACTGGATTTATGCGCGAATACTCAAGATACACGATGTAAAACAATTTCTTGAGATTGCTTCGGCTTCGTCTCACAATGACAGAGGAGGAACACGCATCACGCAATACAAAATACGAGGTAGGTTATGTCAAAGATTAAAAAAATCATTTTAGCCTATTCGGGAGGATTGGATACCTCAGTAATTCTTGCCTGGCTTAAGGAAAAATACAAAGCAGAGGTAATCACTTATACAGCTAATCTGGGACAGGGAAAGACGCTGGACTCGATAGAAGAAAAAGCCAAAAGCACCGGTGCCAGCAAGGCTTATGTTGAGAATTTAAAGAAAGAGTTTTCTCAAGAGTATGTCTTGCCTGCTCTTCAGGCAGGAGCAGTTTACGAAGGAAAGTATCCTCTGGCTACTGCTCTGGGTCGGTTTCTCATCGCCAAGAATCTGATAAAGGTAGCAGAAAAAGAGAAAGCAGAAGCTATTGCCCATGGATGTTCGGGCAAAGGAAATGACCAGGTAAGATTTGAGGTAACAGCTAAAGCTCTAAACCCGGAAATTACCATCCTCGCTCCCTTAAGAGAATGGGAGCTAACCTCAAGAGAGGAAGAGGTAAGATATGCCCAGAAGCACAACATTTCTATTGAAATAACTGAGGAATCTCCATATTCTATGGATAGAAACCTATGGGGAGTGAGTATCGAATGTGGGCCCCTAGAAGATACCCGGCGAGAGCCGCCGCCTGAGGTTTATCAGATTACCAGCTCTGCCGAAAAAGCACCAGATAAACCTACCTACATTGAGATTGAATTCCAGCAAGGAATACCTTCAAAATTAGATGGAAAAAGCTATGAATTGGCCAGTTTAATAGAAAAGCTAAATTTAATAGGAGGAAAAAACGGCGTCGGGCGCATAGACCTGGTAGAAAATAGACTCATTGGTATAAAGTCAAGGGAAATTTATGAGGCACCAGCAGCGGTAATCCTTCATTATGCTCACAAGGAGCTGGAAAGATTAACTTTAGATAAGGATACTTTCCACTTTAAGGAAATTATTGCTCAGAGATATTCCCAGCTGGTTTATAATGGATTATGGTATTCTCCTCTTCGCCAGGCCCTGGACGGCTTTGTTACCCAAACTCAAAAATTTGTCAGCGGCCAGGTTAAGCTAAAGCTTTACAAGGGAAATTGTGAGGTGGTGGCAAGAAAGTCTCCCTATTCTCTCTATGATAAAAAGCTGGCTACTTATACCAAGGAAGATGTCTTTAATCAAAAAGCCTCAGAGGGATTCATTCACATTTGGGGCTTGCCTCTCAAAACTGTGGCTAAAATACAAAAGAAGAAGGAAAAGAAATGATTTCCCGCTATACCCTTCCCCGTATGGGAAAGGTCTGGAAAGAAGAGCAAAAATTTTCTCTCTGGCTTAAGATAGAGATCCTCGCCTGCGAGGCCTGGGCAAAATTGGGAAAGATCCCTCCCGAAGCATTGGATAAAATAAAGAAAAAAGCAAATTTTGATATTAAACGGATAAAGGAGATAGAAAGTGAGGTAAAGCATGATGTAGTAGCTTTTCTTACTAATCTTGCCGAATACGTAGGTCCTGAAGCCCGCTACATTCACCTTGGTCTTACCTCATCCGATATCGGAGATACCTGCCTAGTCCTGCAGATGAAGATGGCTAGCGAGATAATCCTCCAGGATTTAGATAAGCTGGCTGGGGTATTAAGAGAAAAAGCTAGAAAACACAAAAACACCCTGATGATGGGAAGGACACATGGTGTGCATGCTGAACCCATCACTTTGGGATTGAAGTTTGCCCTCTGGTACGAGGAGACAAAAAGGAATCTAGAGCGGATGAGGCAAGCTAAGGAAAATATATCCTGCGGCAAGCTCTCAGGAGCAGTAGGAACCTATGCCAACTTAGAGCCATCAGTGGAAGAGTATGTCTGCAAGAAACTAGACCTTATCCCCTGCCCGGTTTCTAATCAGATAATTCAGCGAGATCGCCATGCCCAGTATCTATCCACCTTAGCCATTATTGCTTCTTCATTGGATAAATTTGCTTTAGAGATTCGGGGTCTACAGCGAACAGAGATAAGAGAAGTAGAAGAGCCATTTCTTAAGGGACAAAAAGGGTCTTCATCTATGCCCCATAAACGTAACCCCGAAATCTGTGAACGTATCTGCGGCCTGGCTCGCCTGGTAAGAAGTAATGTGCAGGCAGGCCTTGAAAATATTGCTTTATGGGGAGAAAGGGATATATCCCATTCCTCGGTAGAAAGAGTAATTATTCCTGACTCCACGATATTGCTCGATTACATGCTGGAAAAATTCACCCGGATTTTGGAAAATCTTTTTATCTATCCTCATAATATGAAGAAAAATATAGAAAAAACAAAGGGTCTTTTCTTTTCCCAGAGGCTACTATTAGAACTGGCGGAAAAAGGGCTTTCTCGTGAGGAAGCCTATAGGCTGGTGCAAAAAAATGCCATGAGATGCTGGGAGAAAGACGAGGACTTCAAGCACCTAATAGAGCAAGACGAGCAAATAGCAAAATACCTGAAAAAAGAAGAGATAGATTCCATCTTCGAGCCTCAATATTACCTTCGCTGGATTGACGATATCTTGGAAAGGGTAGGAATTTAACCAAGGAAAGCACCCCCCTCACCTTAATCCTCTCCCCCGAGGGGAGAGGGACAGGGTAAAGAGACGCATTTGACGACAAACGTATAAATTTCTGATAGTGACATATGTCATTATAGATCTACTCCGAGGAAAAAATAAGAAATGAGTACTCTCATACATCCCACAGCTATAGTGAACCCCAAAGCGGAGCTAGATGAAGGCGTAGAAGTAGGTCCTTATACTATAATTGGACCAAATGTAAAAATAGGCAAAAAAACCAAGATTGGTCCACTGGTTCTACTAGAAGGATGGGTCGATATTGGCAAAAAATGCAGTATTTCTAAGGGAGTAGTTATAGGAACCCTGCCCCAGGATGTAGGCTTTGAGAAAAGAAAAAGTTTTGTCAAGATAGGTGACAGGAATATTATTCGGGAATACACAACTATCCATAGAGGAACAAAAGCAGGGAGTGCCACCCGCATAGGCAATGATAACTTCCTTATGGCTTATTCTCATGTAGCTCATAACTGTCTCATAGAAGATGGGGTAGTCCTCGCCAACCAGGGTACTTTAGCCGGATACGTCACCCTGGAGGAAAAAGTTATGATTGGCGGCTTAAGTGCGGTGCATCAATACGTAAAGATTGGAGCTCATTCCATAATTGGAGGATGCTCCAAAGTAGTCAAAGATATCCCTCCCTATACCAAAGCAGATGGCCATCCAACCAGACTCTGGGGACTAAACTATATTGCTCTGCGCCGAGCTAATTTTTCTCCTGAGACAAGGAATGTTTTGAAAAAAGCCTATAAGATACTCTTTAGATCAGGTTTAAATACTACCCAGGCTCTAGAAAAAATTGAAAATGAGCTAGAATCCAATCCCCACATTCAACACCTCTGTGAGTTTATCCGAAACTCAAAAAGAGGAATCTGTAAAGAAAGATGATGAATACAATTCAAGCTCTAATTCTTGGTATAGTACAGGGGCTAACTGAATTTCTCCCTGTGAGCAGCTCTGGCCACTTAGTTATTATGCAATATTACCTGGGATTCAGAGAGCCCCTGCTTTTATTTGATGTTATGCTTCATGTAGCCACCTTAGCAGCAGTAATAATTTACTTCAGGCAGGATTTATGGGGAATGATCCTATCTTTGATTAGATTAAAAAAGAAAACTCCCCAGGAAATCTTACACCGCAAAATGTTCTACTTTATCCTTCTGGGCACCATACCTACCGGGGCCTTAGGAATATTTTTTAACAGGTGGGCAAAGTTTTTCTTTGTCAGCGTTATTTTTACCTCATTTATGCTCCTTTTTACAGGGATCCTTCTCTGGGTGGGTGAAAGAAAGGAAAGGCCTGAAGGAGAGAAGAGTCTGGGAAAAGAGGATACGGGAAAGGGGATAGGGAAAATGAGGGCAACCGATGCCTTGCTCATAGGCATAATGCAAGGAGTAGCCATTATGCCTGGAATATCTCGCTCAGGAGCTACCATATCCACAGGACTTTTGCGAGGAATAAAGAAAGAACTTGCTTTTCGCTACTCCTTCCTTCTTTCCATTCCCGCTATCATAGGTGCTCTAGGCCTACAGTTAAGAGAAGCTTTCTTAGAAAAAAATCTTCCCTCTCACCTACTTCCCTGGGTAGGAGCAGCTTTATCTGCAGCCGTCATCGGCTACCTGTCTCTTACTCTCCTTCGAAAGGCTGTCATCAAGAAAAAACTTTCTGTTTTTGCTTACTATTGCTGGATAGTAGGCACAGCTTCACTTGTAATACGAGTCTGGGGTGGATTGTAGACTCGTATCGTGTATTGTATGGCTGAATCAAAGGTAAAGCAAGAAGTGGGAAAATAGCAAAATTGCTTATGCCCACTAACCAAGGACGCTCAAACCGGAGGAGGGAGTGGTTTAAGAGCAATGGCGCCTGTAGGACACATTTCGGCAAGTTCTTTGCAGAAATCACATTTTGTGCTGCTTGAAGATTCATTGAAGGCCAGCATTACCTTAGTATCAAATCCTCGCTCAACAAACCCAAGGAGGTCAACTTTTTTGACCTCTCTACAAAAACGAACACAAATTCCACATAATATACATTTATTAGACTCAAGAATAATTTCGGGATGAGAGTCATCAACTATATACTCACGTCTGACACCGGCCAAACGTTCTGGGTTTACCTTGTATTCGGTAGCTAACTTGCGAAGACTGCAATCATCGGCTTTCTTACACCCACACTCTAAACATCGGCCGGCTTCTTTCCTGGCCGCCTCTTCCCTAAAACCGACCTCAATCTCTTTGAAGTTAGCAGTTCTATCGGGGATAGGAATCTGAGGCATATTAGCTCGAGGAATTTTTTGAACCCCTTGGAAGAAAGCCTCCGGCGCCTCACTGAGCTCACCCATAGAAGAATTGTATAACTTTGACTTAGGAGCTGCTTTTTCTCCTTTTAAATATTGATCAATCTCCGCTGCTGCCCCTCTTGCATCTCCTATAGCTCTTGCCGCTATATCCGGGCCGGTAACACAGTCTCCAGCAGCAAAAACCCCTTCAAGATTAGTCTGATAAGTAAGGGGGTCAACATCAATAGTCCCATATTTTGTTAACTTAATCCCTTCATCTTCTATATAAGAGATATCGACTTTCTGTCCTATGGCGGCTATGACCGTATCGGCAAATATTATAAATTCTGAGCCTTCTATAGGCAGTGGTCTTCTTCTGCCGCTGGCATCAGGTTCACCAAGCTTCATCTTAATACATTCCATCTTAACTTTCTCTTTGTCTCGGCTTAACTTGATAGGGGCAGCTAAAAAATGAATCTTCACCCCTTCTTTTTTGGCTTCATCAACCTCAACATTATAGGCTGGCATTTCCTTCTCAGTTCGCCGATAGAGAATAGTTACCTCTTTTACACCCAGTCTAAGAGAGGTTCTAGCGGCATCAACGGCTGTATTGCCACCACCGATAACAACTACACTCTTACCCACATT
>DAOWIY010000008.1 GCA_030640665.1 Clostridia bacterium | reverse complement strand
GCTACTTTTTTTGCCTTAGGTAATTTTAGCTACATGTTTTTTCTCCTAAAAGTAAAGGGGATGGTAGTTGACCCCAAATGGTCTATAGCCTTGCCTCTGCTTTTCTATGTCTGGTTCAATGTTATCTATACTCTCTTTTCTCTTCCCCTGGGTATACTCTCAGACAGAATAGGAAGGAAACCTATTCTTACTTTGGGCTATCTTCTCTACGGAATTACCTGTTTAGGATTCATCTGGGCAAGATCCTGGATAGTTTTTATTTTACTTTTTGGGATGTATGGATTGGTCTATGCTTCAGTCGAAGGGTCACAAAGGGCTCTTGTCTCGGATTTATCCCGAGGAAAGTTGAGAGGTACTGCCCTGGGAACCTTTCATACCTCAATCGGCCTAGCTGCCCTGCCGGCTAATCTCTTCGCTGGCTGGCTCTGGCAATATTTTAGCCCGGAGGCGAGCTTTCTCTATGGAGCAGGACTGGGTCTCTTGGCAGCTTTGTTATTCATTCTTATCGGTAGAAAAAGCTAATCAGGACACAGATTCACGCAGATAAGCAAGATAAATATAAAGAACTTCAAAATTAATTTAAATAAAAGTAAAAAGTGTGCAGGATCATTGTAGCCAAATTTTCTTTTTTTTTGACTTTCCTGAATGTTATATTATAATGTAACTACTAATAAGGTCACTAATTATTTAAGATGACCAGAAACAAAGGAAGGAAAGGAGATTAAGAAATGATATTTGCTAATATTAGAGAAGTTAAAAGTAAAATATCCGAACTTCTCCGCAAAACAGACAAAGGAGAAGATGTTTTTATCACCTATCGAGGTAAACCCAGAGCTGTTCTCCATCGTATTTCTCAAGATGATATAGAAGATTATATTTTACTTAATCATCCAAAATTTAAGGAAAAAATTAAAAAAGCCTGCAAGGAAGCCCTGGAAGGCAAAGTTACCGATCTTAATGATTTAATTACTGAAACAGAGAAAGAACTTGGAAGAATTTAGAGTAGCCGTTACAGACAGTGCAAAAAAAGATCTAAAGAAACTTAACCCTAAATTAAGAAAAAAGTTACTGCAGAGCTTGAAAATACTAGAGATCTCACCTTTTGCTACAATTAAACCTATTAAGAAAATAAAGGCATCTCGTAAAATTGCTCTCTATCGATTCAGGTTTGGTGAATATAGGGTTATTTATCATATCAGAGGGAATAAGGTCTATATTTTAGCAGTAATTCATCGAAGAGATTTTGAAAAAGAGTTAAGGAGTGCACTTAAGCTCGGCTGAAAGTACGAAGCTAAAATTCCGCTAAAACTTCCTTTATTTTCTCTATATCCTCTGGAGTCCCTGCTCCTAAAACACGTGCTTTTCTGTCTATACGGCGCAGAAGTCCCTCGAGGACTTTGCCCGGCCCCACCTCTATAAATAACTCTATCCCACTAGAAATGAGTTTCCTCATAGAGTCTTCCCAGAGGACAGGGTGATCCATCTGGGCTTTTAAAGCTTCCTTGATTTCTTTGGTCGTGGCTGCATACTCCGCGGAGACGTTGGTTATAATGGGGCAGGTAGGATGAGAAAAATGGAGTTTATCCAGCTCTTTGGAAAACTTTAAAGCCGCTTTCCTCATTAAAGGAGTGTGGAAGGCACCACTTACAGAAAGGGGAACCACTCTCTTCGCTCCCTTCTCTTTTAACCGATAGCTAGCTTTTTTAACTATTTCTTTTTTCCCTGAGATAACAATTTGAGAAGGAGAGTTGAAATTTACTGCCTCTACTCCTTCCATATTTTGACAAACTAATAAGACTGGGACCCTAGAGAGGCCAATTACAGCAGCCATCGCTCCATCTCCAGTTTTCGCTGCTTCCTCCATCAGCTCTGCCCTTCGGCGAACTAATCTTAAGGTAGTAGGATAGTCCAGAACCCCAGCGGCGAGCAGGGCACTGTATTCTCCTAAACTGTGTCCGGCAGCGAGGGCTGGTTTTATCTGGTTTTCCCTCAAGATTCTGGTAGCAATCCAATTTATGGTGAGAATAGCCGGCTGGGTATTAATGGTTTTTTTTAAATCCTGGTCTCTTCCTCTAAAGCACAGCTTTTTAAGGTCAAAGCCTAAGACCTTCTTTGCCTCAGAGAAAATCTTTTTAGTTTCAGGGTAGGTTTCATAAAATTCCTGGCCCATGCCTGGGTATTGAGAGCCCTGTCCAGGAAACAAAAAAGCTATTTTTCTCATGTCAGAGCAATGGCCTTATCATCTTCTTCTAGCCTGATTATGCGTAGACCCGAGGTATTTCTTCCCATGGTAGATATCCCTTTGGCTGCCAGGCGGATACTCTTTCCCTTCTCAGTAATAACGATTACCTCACCCTCTTCTCCCACTTTTTTTCTTACTTTTTTAATTCCTATTACCTCTCCTTTACGAAGAGAAAGACGTATATTGATGATTCCCTTCCCTCCCCTTCTTGTCTTTCTATATCTACCAAAAAGAGTTCTCTTTCCATATCCTTTAGAGGTGATAGTAAGAAGGGATCCATCTTTTTCTATAACTACGGCATCTTTTACCTCATCTTCCTCTCTTAAAGAAATTCCCTTTACTCCTCTGGATACTCTTCCTGTAGGGCGAACATCCTCTTCAGAAAAGTGAATAGCTTTGCCTTTTTTTGTGGCAAGGAGTATATCTTGATCGCCCTCTGTTAAGAGAACCTTAATTAACTTATCCTCATCCTTTAAGTTAATTCCTTTTATTCCTCTTTTCTGGAGATGAGAATAAGCAAGAAGAGGGGTCTTTTTGACCATACCTTTTTTGGTTACCATAAAAAGATACTCTGAAGAGTCAAAATCATCTACAGCCAGGGTAGTAGTGATTGTCTCTCCCTTTTCTAAAGAAAGAAAATTAACCATAGCTCTGCCTTTTGCTGACCGTTTCTTCTGGGGAATCTCATAGGCCCTGACCCAATAAATTTTTCCTATATTGGTGAAAAATAAAAGAATAGAATGGGTGTTGGCAATAAATAAATCTTCTATGAAATCTCCTTTCTCCACGAGCATTCCTCTTACTCCCTTACCTCCTCGCCCTTGCCGCTTGTAAGCCCTCAGAGGAGTGCACTTTACATAGTCGCGGAAAGTAGTGGTGATGACAATATCTTCTTTTGCAATCAAATCCTCCGGTTTAAATTTTAATTCTTCCTTTTTTCTCTTGATTCTGGTACGGCGGGGGTCCCCATATTTTTTCTTAATTTCCAGAAGCTCTTCCTTAATAACTGCCCAAATTTTTTCCTCACTAGCCAACATTGTCTCTAACTCTTCTATTTTCTTTACCGACTCCTGGTAATCTTTTTCGAGCTTTTCCCTTTCCAGACCGGTTAAGCGCTGCAGTCTCATATCCAGGATAGCTTGAGCCTGTAATTCAGTTAATTCTAAGAGTTTAATGAGCCCCTCTTTAGCTTCTTTAGTATCAGAGGAAGACCTTATAATCTGAATTACCTTGTCTATTTTAGCTAAGGCTTTCCTCAAACCTTCTAGAAGATGAGCTCTTTTTTTCTCTTTGGTTAATAAAAACCGGGTGCGGCGGGTGACCATCTTCTTGCGATGTTTAAGGTAGTAGTTGAGCATCTGGGCAAGAGTTAAAAGGCGGGGCTTTCCCTTTACCAGGGCCAGGAGGATAACTCCAAAAGTTACCTGAAGAGATGTATATTTATAAAGTTGATTCAAGACAACTTTAACATTAACTCCCCGGGAAATTTCAACTACGATTCTTGTTCCTTTTCTGTCGGATTCATCCCGCAGACTCCTGATGCCTCTTATTCTATTATTCTGGGATAAATCAGCGATTGTCTTTACTAATTTAGCTTTATTAACCTGGTAAGGAAGTTCGGTAATAATAATACATTCTTTCCCTTTTATCTCTTGGGTGAGGATCTTACCTCGCAGGGTGAGCTTTCCCTTTCCTTCTCTGTAGGCTGTTTGAACCGCTTCCTCACCTATAATGGTTCCCCCTGTAGGAAAATCAGGAGCCTTGATGACTTCCAAAAGCTCATCCAGAGAGATATCAGGATTCTCAATCATTTTTATGCAGGCGTCTATCACTTCACCTAAATTATGAGGGGGAATGTTTGTAGCCATACCCACTGCTATTCCTGAGCTACCATTTAGAAGCAGGTTAGGTATTTTTGCAGGGAGGAGAGAAGGTTCTTTTAAGCTATTATCAAAGTTAGGAATAAAATCCACTGTCTCCTTATCCAAATCCTGGAGCAGCTCCTCAGTTATAGAAGAGAGTTTTACCTCGGTATATCTCATAGCAGCCGGAGGGTCTCCATCTGTAGAGCCAAAATTTCCCTGCCCATCAATTAAAGGATATCTTAGAGAGAATTCCTGAGCCATTCTCACCAGAGTATCATAGACAGCCACATCCCCGTGAGGATGATATTTACCCAAAGTTTCCCCCACCACTCTGGCTGATTTCCTATGGGGTTTGTTAGGAAGTAATCCTAAACCCTGCATGGCATAGAGGATTCTTCTCTGTACAGGTTTTAACCCATCCCGCACATCAGGCAGTGCCCTTCCTATAATTACGCTCATAGCGTAATTAAGGTAAGAGGTCTTCATTTCCTCTTCTAGATATAGCGGTGTAATTTTACCTTCCACAGCCATTGGTAAACTTCCTTCCTTATAATTCGGATATACTATATACGGTTTTTATATATCAAGATTAGTTACCTCTAGAGCGTGTTTCTGGATAAAGTTCTTGCGCGGCTCAACTTCTATTCCCATTAATGTGGTAAATAATTCATCCGCCTCTACGGCATCCTCTATAGAAACTTGATAAATAGTGCGTGTGACTGGATTCATACTAGCCTTCCATAATTGCTCAGGGTTCATCTCGCCCAGTCCCTTATAACGCTGAACTTCCATTTTTGCATTTTCCAGCTTTTCTCTTAACTTTTCAAACTCTTCTTCGGTGTAAAGAAAATATTCCTTACCCTTACTTTTTACTCTATACAAGGGAGGTTGGGCGATATATACATAACCTTCCCTGATTAGCTCTTGCATATAGCGGTAAAAAAAGGTGAGGAGAAGAGTTCTGATGTGGGCTCCGTCTACGTCAGCATCACTCATAAGAATAATTTTATTATACCTTAATCCAGAGGACTCGAATTCCTCCTTGATTCCTGCGCCTATGGCTGTAATCATAGATTTTATTTCCTCATTATTAAGAACCCTGGCTAAATGAGTCTTCTCTACATTGAGAATTTTTCCCCTCAAAGGAAGTATAGCCTGAAAATGTCTATCTCTTCCCTGTTTGGCTGAACCGCCGGCTGAGTCTCCCTCTACCAGATATAATTCATTCTTTTCTGGATTATTCTCAGAACAGGGAGCCAGTTTACCGGGAAGCATTCCTCCCCCTAAGCCTTCTTTTTTTCGCGTTATCTCTCTTGCCCTTTGAGCAGCTTCCCTTACCCGAGAGGAAGCAATTGCTTTTTGTACAATTATCTTAGCTGTGGAAGGATTTTCCTCCAGATAGCGAGAGAGGTTTTCGTAGACAATAGATTCTGTAATTCCCTTGACTTCACTATTGCCTAATCGGGTCTTTGTCTGCCCCTCAAACTGAGGATTAGGAAGTTTCATGTTAAGAATGGCAGTCAATCCCTCTCTTATGTCTTCACCCAGAAGAACTATCTCCTTGTTTTCCCTTTTCCTAACATAATCATTAACTGTCCTCGTAAGAGCGGACTTGAATCCAGAAAGATGCGTCCCTCCTTCTTCGGTATTAATATCATTGACAAAGGCAAATATATCCTGAATAAAGCTTTGATTATATTGAATAGCTACTTCCAGGCCTACATCTTCCTTTTCCCCTCTAAGATAAACAGGCTCAGGAAATAAAACTTCTCTATTTCGGTTTAGGTGTTTTACAAAGGCTCTAATTCCTCCCTCATACTGGAAAGTCTCTTTTCTTCCATCTCTTTCATCTTTTACTTCTATCCTCAAGCCCTGGTTAAGGAAAGCTAATTCTCTTAAGCGGCGGGCTATCTTTTCCCAGTCAAACTCTATTGACTCGAAAATCTGACTATCTGGCTTAAAGCTGATCTGCGTTCCTCTTTTATCCAAAATGGCTTCTTCTATACACTCTACCTTCGTTGTTGGTCGGCCGCGTTCATACCTCTGACGCCAAATTTTTCCATCTCGGATAACTTTTGCCTCAAGCCATTCTGAAAGAGCATTTACTACCGAGACCCCTACTCCATGCAGTCCTCCTGCTACTCGGTAAATCTTATTATCAAACTTTCCTCCTGCATGAAGAGAGGTCATTACCAGCTCCAGAGCAGATTTTTTGTAAATTGGGTGGGGAGCAACAGGGATACCCCTTCCGTCATCAATTACAGTAATACTATTATCAGAGTGGATAACTACTTCTACATTCTGACAATGGCCAGCTAGAACCTCATCAATGGAGTTATCTACTACCTCACTCACCAGGTGATGCAGTCCGCGGGAACCGGTACTACCGATGTACATACTTGGCCTTTTACGCACCGCCTCCAGGTCTTTTAAAAGTTTAATTTCTTTTGCTCCATATTCTTCTTGCATCTTTACCCTCTCTTAAATCTTCCTATACGTCTATATTTCTCGTATCTTTTTTTGACTAGTTCCTCCGGGGACAGCCTTTTTAGCTCTCCTAAGTGTTTAATTATGGCCTTCTTTATATTCAGAGCTGTCTGCTCCACATTTCTATGAGCTCCTCCGACCGGTTCAGGAATAATCTCATCTATCAGTTTCAAATTTAATAAATCTTTGGAAGTAAGCCGCAAAGCCTTGGCTGCTTCTTTTACTTTTTCTTGATTCTTCCAAAGGATTGCCGCACATCCCTCAGGACTAATAACTGAATAAATAGTGTTTTCCAACATCAGGATTTTATCTCCTACTCCAATTCCTAAAGCACCTCCACTTCCTCCTTCTCCAATTATAATCACTAAGATAGGTACCCTCAACTGAGACATTCTTTCCAGATTAGCAGCAATAGCCTCAGCTTGCCCTCTTTCCTCTGCCTCAATTCCTGGATAGGCTCCTGGAGTGTCAACGAAAGTGAGTACGGGCCGATTAAATTTTTCTGCCAGGTTCATTAATCTTTGAGCCTTTCTATACCCTTCTGGATGGGCCATACCAAAGTTTCTAAAGAGGTTCTCCTTGATCGACTTTCCCTTTTGATGCCCGATAAATACCAGCTTCTCTTCCCCTAACTTGGCCAACCCTCCCACAATAGCTTGATCATCAGAATATAATCTATCTCCGTGAAGAATAAGAAAATCATCAAAAATTAATTCAGTCAGATCCAATGATTTAGGACGATTAGGATGTCGGGCCAGCTGCACTTTTTGCCAGGGAGTAAGATGGGAAAGGATATCCTTTTCTAACTTTCTCAGACGGGATTGAAGGCGGGATACTTCTTCGCTGAGGTCCAGACCTTCTTCAGCAGTTAATCCTTTTAACTCCTCAATTTTACGTTCTAGTTCCATAATTGGTTTTTCAAAATCAAGACTATATCTATTTTCTGCCATTTTTATTAATCCACTATCTCTGATACATATACTAACTCTATTTTTTTTCCCTCCGGGCTAGTAAGAATCTCCTTTATAGCCCGAGCCGTAGTAATATTCGCATGTCCAATTCCTATTACTTTACCCCTCACCTTAGCCAGAGAAATAAGTTTTTGGAATTGCTTTGTAATATAATCTATCTTTTTTTCATTATCCAGGAACTCGGCCTCTCTAGAGGTAGATTTTATCCCCATCTCTTGGGCCAGAGAAAAGGCTATAGTCTCAGGATCTGTTCGAGAGTCAACAAAAAATAACCCTTCTTCTTTCACTACCTCCAATAAAGCCTTCATTGGCCTTTCTTTAGTGGTCACAACAGAACCTTGATGATTATTAAGACCTACTGCATGGGGAATATTTTTTATAGCCTTCTCTGTGGCTAATTTGATTTCTTTTTCTCCCATTTTATCAAGAATTATCCACTTATAGCCATGGTTTAACTCTTCACGTTCCGCTTCCATAGGAAGATGTACCATAACTTCTTTTCCATTTTTGTGAGCTTCTTCGGCTATAAGCCTGGCATACTCGGTTCCCGGAATAATAGAGAGAGTAAGAGGGATATCCAGCTCTTTTAGAAAAATATCCACTGCTCTACTCTTCGAGTATCCAAAATCATCAATGATAAGAGCAATTTTGACCTTTTTGAGAACGAATCTTAGAGTATGGGTAATTCTTTCTTCAAAGCCCAGGTTAACTAGAATCTCGTAGCTATCTTTTAGGTTTTCTTCTTTTATCTGGCAGATTTTTATTGGTGGTAGAGAAAACTCCTGCTCAATCTGGGAGATGAGTCTATCCAAAGAATAATCAAAGGGAATACTCAGGGTCTCTTCTACACCAAAGCAGACTGGCAGAAACCCCATTTTTTTTATCTTTTTTTCTACAAGAGGCAAATCCAGCCTCTTAATAGCTTCTTCTACTTTTGCATCTATCCGGGAAAATTCTTTCTCATAAGTTGAGATTCTCCATAGAAGGAAACCCCCTATCCCCCCAAGACAAAGAGCAATTCCTATAACTATTCCTATTAATATATAGAAAAGCTTAGATGATTTTTTCACAGCACTCGTCCGATTTTTGATTTACAATTCACGGAATATTTTTATGGCTCTAAGAAGCTGCAGGTCATTGAAAATATCATTTTCCTCGTTATCATCTTCCCATCGGAGAAATCTTCTTAAAAGACCCTCATCCACCTTAGTCTCTTCTTTCTCCAGTTCACTGATTAAAGAAGCCAAATCTACCTCTTCCCAATAGGGGTATTGAGTAAGAAATTCGGCTATCAACTTAGATTCTCTTAATTTAGCCAAAATTTTTTCCTCTTCTTCAGTGGGTTTAAAGGCTTCCACCTTTATACGAGGTTCGATTCCCTCACCTTCTATAGACATTCCTGATGGAGTAAGATATTTAGCTGTAGTTAAAGCTATAGCTCCATAATTCTTTAAAGGAATTACTGATTGCACTGTTCCTTTGCCAAAACTTTTACTTCCTATTAAAGTTCCTCGCTGATTGTCTTTAATTGCTGCGGCTACAATTTCTGAAGCACTGGCACTTCCTTCATTGATTAAAATAATTAAAGGCAGCTCTAGTCCCTCTCCTTTCTCCTGGGCGTGATAGACTTGATTCTGGGAAGGGTCCCGTCCCTGGGTAGAGACAATGATCCCTGAAGAAAGAAATTCATCAGCTACCTCTATCGCCTGGGTAAGAAGTCCGCCCGGATTATATCTTAAGTCAAGAATAAGTGCGACTATTCCCCTGGCTTTGAGGTCAACCAGAGCATTTCTTAAATCTCTAACTGTATTCTCGTTAGTAAAGCCAGCAATCTTAATATAGCCAATGTTCTCATCTAAAAGCTTTTGCTTAACATTAGGGAATTTGATAATATCTCTAGTAATAATAAAAAGGAGAGAATCTTTCTCCCCTTCTCTCTGGATAGTTAATTCTACCGTGGTTCCTGGCTCGCCCCGCAGTTTTTTCATAGCTTCTGTTAAAGTAATTCCTTCCGCTGATTCTCCGTTTATCTCTATAATTCTATCCCAGGGCTGGAGTCCAGCTTCACTAGCTGGAGTCCCTTCTAGAGGAGAAACTATGGTAATAAATTCATCTTTGAGAGTAATCTGAATTCCTAATCCTCCAAACTGACCTTTTTTCTCCTGTTCCATCCCTTTGTAGGACTCTGCATCCATCCAGTATGAATGAGGATCTTTCAGAAATTCAATCATCCCCTTGATAGCTCCTTCTATCAGTCTGGATGGTTTAATTTTTTCTATATACTGAGATTGGATAGCCTGATAAGTTTCAAGTAAAGGCTTTAATTCTGAAAAAAGATTACTTCCTGCTTGAACCCTTGTAAAGAGGAATCCTCCTATGATTAAGCTGAGAATAACTATAATGATTAAAAACCCTTTATCTTTCTTCAATTACAATATCCTTTCCACCAACTCTTCAGAATTCCTTAATGTCTCTTCTATTTCTTCAGGAGATAATCCTGCTCCTTGTAGAACTTTCCTTGCTTCCTCTAAGGTTATTAAATCTTCCGCACCGTGAGTGTCGGTATTTAAAATTAACTTTGCCCCCATTTGCTTAGCCAGTTTTGCTACCCACCCATTGGTTAAAGAGTGCCCTCTTCGGCTGCTTATTTCCAGATAGATTCCTTTTTGCTGGGCTATGCGGACCTCTTCCTCAGAGATTATTCCTGGATGGGCCAAAATGTCTATCCCTGCATCTAGTGCTGCCCTATTGGTACCTTTAGGAACCGGCTCTACTATAGTTTCTCCGTGCACGAGAATTAGCTTAGCCCCTTTTTCCCTTGCTCTTCTAGCCAGTTTCTTTATTAAGGCAGGCGGCAGATGGGTCAATTCTACTCCGGGAATAACTCTAATTCCCTTGGCCAGACTATTAATCTCCTGACAAAATTTAGCTATGTGGGGAACTACCAGGTCCAAATTCGAGGAATCAATATGGTCAGTGATAGCTAGAACTCTGTATCCTTTGAGTTTTGCCCTTTGTACTAGTTCAGCCGGACAGAGTCCTCCGTCACTTAAGAGACTATGAGTATGTAAATCAATCAAAATAGGTCTCCCCTTTTTTAAAACATAGGAATTTAAATACGCTTGATTCAGGAAATGTCCTGAGGTATTTATAATAGCATATTTTCCGCTTTTTGTAAAGGATTAATCGTTTTTTGAGGAAAATTAAATATTTCTACCAAAAAATTATCCCCAAACGGAATAACTTGATGGTAGGTTATTTCCCAATAGGAATCTCTTAAATGCCTTTTATTAGTCTAACAAAGAGAACAACACTCTAATCCTTATAGGATAGTTATTAACAGAGTTATCCACATTATCCACAGAAAATGGGAGACTAAAATTGATACTTATTGGCTCTGATAGGCAAGCATCAAAGGTTAAGATTGGGTTGGGCATCAAGAGAAAGAGGTGAGGCTTTACCCTTCTTAATTTTAGGATAAGCACAGGCAGCTACCATGACAGCGTTATCAGTACAAAGTTCTAAGGAAGGAAAGAAGAGTTCAATTCCTTCCGGCTTCTCTTTTTCTAGAAATGAGCGAAGGAAAAGATTGGAGGAGACACCTCCTCCGAGGATAACTTGCTTTACTTTCTTTAGATGAGCTGCTTTAGAAAGGTTCTGGGTGAGCATCTGGGCTACCTTTAACTGGAAACTGGCAGCGAGATCCGCTGTAGGGATAAACTCTCCTCTTTTTTGGAGATCTTTTACATAATATAATACAGCTGTCTTTATGCCACTGAAGCTAAAATCCAACGTGTCCTCTTTAAAGTGAGTTAAAGGCAGGGGTATAGAGTGAGGATTTCCTTTTTTAGCTATCTCCTCGATTGCTGGTCCCCCTGGATATCCTAAGTTAAGGATTCTGGCTACCTTATCGAAAGCTTCTCCCGCTGCGTCGTCTCTGGTTGTTCCCAGCACTTTATATTCTCCTTCTTTGGATAGGTAGATGAGTTCAGTGTGACCGCCAGAGATAATTAAACCTACAAGGGGAGGGCTAACTTGTGGATATTGAAGAAAGTTAACATAGAGGTGGGCCTCCAGATGATTGATACCTACAAAGGGTATTCTGAGAGTATAGGCTATTCCTTTGGCTATAGTTAATCCCACCAGAAGGGAACCTAATAATCCTGGCCCGTAGGTGGCAGCGATGGCATCTAGATTCTTTAACTTTACTCCACCTTCTTTTAAGGCCTCTTTTATAACAGGGATAATAAGTTCCAAATGCTTCCTTGAGGCGAGCTCTGGGACTATCCCCTGGAATTTTTGATGCAGCTCTACCTGGGAAGCTACGACATTAGAAAGAGTTCTTTTTCCATTTTCCACAATGGCTGCCGCTGTCTCATCACAAGAAGTTTCTATTCCAAGAATAAGCATTTTTTTCATGTTAAATGAATGGGCTTTCCTTCGGCCTTTTTGGCTACCTCCATAATAGCTTCGGAGAAGGTGGGGTGGGCATGGATAGTGCTGGCTACTTGCTCAGTGGTTAAACCCCATCTAACAGCCAGGGCAATTTCATGAATTAAATCCGCTGCATGGGGGCCAATAATTTGCCCTCCCAGGATCCTACCACTATCCTCCTCAACTATTAGCTGAAGGAGGCCTTCCGCTTCTCCCATAGCCTGAGCTTTACCACTGGCGGCAAAGGGAAATCTGGCTAACTTTGCTTCTATTTCTTCTTTGGCCTTATCCAGAGTTAATCCCACTGTTCCTATCTGGGGAGAAGTAAAGATACAGTTGGGGACGCTAGTATAGTCAATTTTGGAATCAATTCCCAAAGCATTCTCTGCGGCTACGATCCCTTCCTCAAAAGCTACGTGAGCTAAAAGATATCCTCCCACTACATCACCGATGGCATATATTCCTTCAAGATTAGTTTCCATTTTCTCATTGACTATGATGTTACCTTTTCCATCAACTCTTAAGAGAAGATTTTCCAGCCCCAGGCCCTTGGTATTGGCCTCTCTTCCCACCGAAATAAGGATTTTCTCTGTTGTAACTTTTTCTCCATTATCGAATCTAGCTGTAATGCCATCCTCTCTATATTCAATTATCTCTTCCAGTTTGGTCTTGGTGAAGATACTTATCCCTCTTTTTTGTAGGGCTTGCTGCATTGCCTGAGCTACCCTTTTATCTTCTGTGGGTAGAATTTGATCCATCATCTCTACCATAGTAATTTTTGTTCCCAATGGATTAAAGATAGAAGCAAATTCGCAGCCGATAACACCTGCTCCTATGATAAGGAGACTTTTGGGTATTTCTTTAAGTTCTAAAGCCTCTTCGCTAGTCAGAACTGCTGAATGGTTAAAATCGATAAAGGGAAGGAGGAGGGGTTTAGACCCAGAAGCAATGATGATTTTTTCTCCCTCTAGTTTCTGAGTGCCAGTGTCAGTTTCTATGTGAATCTTATGAGAGTCAAGAAAGCCTGCCTTGCCTTTAATAACTTTAATCTTATTTGCCTTAAGCAGGTAATCAACTCCTCCTCGAAGTCCAGAAACAATTCTATTTTTTCGCTCCATCATGCGAGAGAAATTGGGCACCGCCTCTCCTACTTCAATTCCCAACTCGCTAGCTCGCCTCACCAGAAGGAGGGCCTCTGTGGAAGCTAAAAGAGACTTGGTGGGAATGCAGCCCCGATTAAGACAGGTTCCCCCTATCTGGTTCTCTTCAATTATGGTAACATCAGCCTCTAACTGAGCTGCTCTAATACCAGCCACATACCCGCCTGGCCCAGCACCAATAATTATAATTTTGCTATTACTCATTTTCCCTTCACCTTAATTGTTGTTCATATTTTTCCTTGAATTTATACGCTTGCCGAAGGACGTTTCCTGAGGCATTCCTTATCTTAGAGGAAAGACAGTCCTTTTGTCAAGAGCTGCCGAGTTTGAGTTGGGCAACGGGCCATCATAGGCCATAATCCTATTGTATGAATTTTTACATGAGTTACAGTTTTTATTTTAAATTTTCCTGAGTCAGTCAGTCGCTGACCTTTCCCTTCCTTCCCTTTTATTCCTTGATATACTTTCGCCAGTACTCTACAGATTCTTTTAAATCGTCTATTACTCTGGATTCTATAGGATAACGCTCCCGATGCGAAATTTCAAATAAAAGTACTACCTCCTTTGCTCCGGAAGTATTTATAGCTTCAATAACCTTAGGAGGAGTGATAATCCCCCTTTTGTTGTACTCCTTGGTAAAGGGCCAGTGATGACCTGTATTATCCTTCGCACTTTGCTTCATATGAATCACGGGAGCAAATTGGGCCAGTTCCCTAAGCCAAGCATAAGGGTCCCCGTCCCGAGGATCAGAAGAGGCTGAATTTCTGTGATCTACATCTAAACATAGCCGGATAGGGATGGGCAGGCTATTCTCATTCACTCTTTCTAGAAGCTTTTTGGTTGAATCAATGGTGCAAGGTACCTCTCGCTGTATTGACATAGGCTCAAAGAGAAGGAATTCAAGCCCCAATTTTGCTCCAAAGCGGGCCAGTTTACGCCATGAAGAAATAGCTTCCTCGATTAAGAATTTTCTTCGCCTCTCATTAGCAAAATCCTCAACCGATATAATGCCAAAATGGAGACCACATCCCCTCACCTCTAAATCAGCTGAGATTTTAAACCAACGCTTAATCCAATTAAACCAGACTTTTCTCTGGAGAGCATCCGGATGCATGAGGTGATTTATGCGGCTAAAAGTACTACCAAAGGCAGTGTCTATCTTGATGTTATACTTTCTTGCATATTTTTTTATTTTCTTAACTTCTCGATCTATTACTATTTTAGGAAGGAAAGGGTTGAGAAGATCTATGGCAAATTGAACATACTTTAAACCCAGCTCCTCTCCTACAATCCTTGACCAGACCTCTGGTTCCGGGAATCGGTTAGTAGCAAACCCCGTATGTATTCCCAACTTTAGTTTTGTCATAAGATATACCTCGCTGATCGTGCCATAAATGGCACCGCTACTAATCCTCGTAAACCCTCTTTAAAGAGGAGAGGCTTTCTATGTATTCCTTATACAGTTCCTGGTAAATTTTTTGATTCTGAGTGGGCTCGAATTTCTCCTCCACAAAATTTATGGCTTCTTGTCCTTCCTCTATGGAGCTAAAGGTCCCTGTTCCTAAAAATCCCATTATGGCTGCCCCTATTATTGTGGCTTCTTTTTGCTGAATGGTAATCAAGGGAAGCCCTGTTACCTCTGCCCTTATTTGATTCCATAACCTATTTCTTGCTCCTCCCCCCACTATCCTTATATTCTCAGGGTGAAATCCTGTAGTATTTTCCAGAAGTTTTAGTGCCCCTCTTAATTGAAAGGATAAGCCTTCCAGGGCTGCCCGATAAACCTCTCCTCTTTGGGTAGCCAGGGTAAGCCCCAAAAGAGTTCCTTTTAAGTTAAATCTTCTCGCCGGACCCGTTCCAGGAGAAAACTGGGGAATTAACCTTACTTTATTTTTTCCCGGCAAAAAACTTTCTCCTTCGGAAATCATTATCTCATAAACGTTCTTTTTGCCGGATAAATCCGCATAGAAGTATTTTCTCACCCATTCTAACACCCCAGAGGCAATCATCAAAACTTGAGGATTCCAGAGATCGGGTAAGGCATCGCTTTCCACAATTAATCCCCCCTCAAATCCCTCCCGGGTAGGCTCGAATTGAGGAAGGCGTAAAAGCAAAATTTCCCAGGTCCCTGAGCTTAAAATAGCCTCGCCGGGAGAGCCCCCTGCCCCAATGGCGGCAAACTGGGTATCATGCCCTGCTGTTACTACCGGCGTTCCCTGGGGGATTTCTGTCTCCTTGGATGCCTTAAGAGTTACCTCCCCTACCACCTCTCCAGGCTCCTTCCAGGAAGGGAAAAGAGAGGTGTCAACTCCTATAATTTCAAGTATCTTTTTCCACCAGTCCCTTTTCTTAAGATCCATAGCCATCATGGTAGAAGCACTGGTAGGGTCTATGGCAAATTCCTGGCAGAGGCGATAATTTATGATTCCAGGAAACATAAGCCACCTGTAAGCTTTCTCTAAAACCTCGGGCTTATTTCTCTTTAGCCAGAAGATACGAAAAATTGTATTAAAGGGGATAAATTGATAGCCTGTAGCTTGATAAACCTGCCAGGGAGAAATTATCTCTCCTAACTCGGTAGTTAATTCCTTTCCCCGGGGACATTTCCAGGAAATTAGAGGATAAAGAAGATTTCCCTCTTTGTCTACCGGGCCCCCATCAGCCCCAAAAGTGACTACTGTCACCGCTTTTATGTTTTTCCTGCCTACCTTAAAGCAAACCCTTTTGCTTGCCTGGCAAATCTTTTCCCAGATTTCCTCTACATCCCATATCAGCCAATCCTCTTTGCCTTCCCTTTGGGAAACGGGCCTGTTAGGGAAACTTTTCTCATCTATTATCTCACCCTTTCTATTCACTGCCGCTGCTCGAATATTAGTAGCTCCACAATCCAGAACCATAACTAACTCTTGTTTGCTCATTGAAGGAATGTTTTTCAGCATAACTATTTATTTCTTGCTTTCCCAAATAATCTATATTCGATATTCTTAAGTTTACAAAATTGGATGAGCTCATCCACATACTCACCGTATACGCCGTGAATGTGATTGCATGGGTAATAGCTTAAGAAATCATTCATAGATGCATCAATTCGGACATATGCATGGGGCCATTCCTCCTGTACTTTCTTGGCCAGCTCTTCGGCTTTTTCTTTTGGAAAATCGAGTATCTCTGCCGGGACAATGCTCATAATGTATTTTCCCTTAATTCTTGCCAGCCTGGCCAGGGTTACTCTTCCTGGAGCTGCTATATGCCTGACAGCCGCACCGCCGGCAGGAAAGTAAAAATCTTCTGGATAGAGAATTACATTTTTGAGGTTTTTCTCCGGCTCCATAGAACCACCGGCAAAGTATGTTCCATGCTGACCGGAATTACATAAATCAAGCAAATTTTCTTCCTTAAAATAGTGCCTTACATCTGCAAAGAGAACAGGCTTTTGCGAGATGTGTTTGAATATCTCCATAGTTAATGCACCGTCCATATCCGTTTCCGTTGCTGTGATAATAGGCTCTTTAGGCCCATCCCAATCATATGGATCATTTAAAAATGCCTCTGCTATATCCATGGTGGCATAGTGAGTACTCATTTCCGGCTGCCCTTTGAAACCAACAAAATCAAGCTCATACTCATCTATTAACTCTCTTGCCGCATAATAAATAGCTATTTGTTTTTCAAGGATTTTTGGCGTTAGTTGTTTGCCATCATATCGAACTTCTTTAACCATTTTTTCCAGCCATTTGCGAGCTTTTGCTTTTTTTTCAGATGAAACCTTTTCTGCGCGAACAACCAATTCGTATTGGTCGATCTGTTCCACATCTATCCCAAATTCTCTCATCCACTGATCACCATTTGCTACAGTGGTATACATACCCATTGGTCGCCCTCCAAACATACCGTATCTTTCACCCTTCAGCCTGTTTAGGGTACTTCCTGCTCGAACGAACTTCATAACTTTTGAGATGACCGTTGGGTTCTCTGGTTCTCCCCAGACTCTCTCTGGAATAATTCCTACCTGCTC
>DAOWIY010000034.1 GCA_030640665.1 Clostridia bacterium | reverse complement strand
CCATATATCTTTGCCTCTCCACCTCCCGAGAAGATACCCTTTAGTTTCCAGATATCTTTCGGGAGCATGCTCCTCCTTGCTATTTTACTTTTGATGAGAGCCTTGATTATTCTCATCGCAGCCAGTGGATGCAAAAGAGAAGAAATAGGCATCTTAGATTTCTCACCTTCACCGCTGAAACGCCGTCCTATATTGACTAAGACACTGGAAGCACCACCAAAGACATCCATACCTTTTATGAGGGATATTTTAAAAGCTTCCTTCATTCTCTCTGCAAAATCCATTTTCTCTGCCTCTTCAAGAGGAGGCATAAAGGTAACATTGAGTTCTTCAGCCATGGCACGGTAGCCTACTCCCGATATATAGGGGGGTGGAGCCACACAATAGAGAATACTATCTCCTTCCTCTAGAAGAAAATTTCCTTTTTTCTTAGAAGTGACCAATATGAGAGAAGTTAAGAAAATTTTACCTAGAGCTTTATACATTCTCTTTGTATAAGGAACCCATTTGTGTTGACCCGTTTTACCACTCGTATGGCACCAGATATATGGCTTTTCGGGAAGGACATCTTCCCTTTTCTCTGACAAATAAGGGGCATAATCCTCATAGGTGGTTAGGGGGACATTTTTTCTAAATTCTTCTACACTTTGAGGAACTTTATCCCCTAGAAATTTTCTCCCCAGCTCACATTTACTGAGCAGCTCTATTTGCTCCATTAACAGTTTCTCTTGAATCTTCATAACCTCATCAATGGATAGGTCAATGAAGCCGCAGTATTTTTGCCAGACTTCCTTTTTCTTTCCCTGCCGTAATAATTCAGTGGCATTTGCCATTTTAATTCCCTCCTCTCTATCTCGTATTGCGTGGTGTGGAGTACGTATTGCGTATGCGAAGGTATCACAGAGTCATATCTCGTACCCCCTCACCGCTTTCGCCATTATTAACTATCAAAAAAACTTCTCCTTTCTGTGGCTATTATAGCTGATTTAAACAATAATGAAATTTTTCAAATATTGAAATTCACTTCGATATAATATAATAATGCAAACAGAGGAAATGTCAATCCCCACATTGATTGACAAGGCAGCGCGGACAACAAAGTGTCAATGCAGTGCGTGATGTTCCTCCAAAATTTAGATTCACTTTTTCTGAAACAATGATATAATGAAGAATACAGCTTTTGGGTAAGTGGAGTAGGAGAATTATTTCGAGATATACGGATTTTGGAGTAAAATTTTAGGGAAACTCTCCTGCTTGATCCAATTTGACAAAAATCCGTATTTGGTGTATATTTAAGACAAATTTATATCTCAAAAATGACCAAGAGGAATGTCTACAAAGGGAGAAAAAACTAAAAAATAATCGAGATTTAGGTCTTAATGAAAACTATTCTTGGGTATAGAAGGGGAGAGTATAAAGGATGAATATCTCCAGTGAAAAAATAGATAGATTTGTAGAAAAAATCGCTAAAAAATACATGATCTTGATGTATTGCTCGATTTATCAGAAAGGTAAAAAAGGAAACCGCTACTTATCCTCTTCTAGCTCAACGTTCCAATAAGCAAGATCCAGAAGGTCCTTCCAGTTCTCCTCATTTATATCGGTAAGATTATGTTTAACAAAAGATCTCCAGCTAGGTTTTGTCGGTTTTCTGATGAGCTTCATTCCTGCTTCAGCCAGGATTTTGCTTCCCTTACGTAAATTACAGGAAACACAGGAACAGACTACATTATACCAATTATCTTTCCCTCCCCGAGAGGTGGGAATTACGTGATCCAGGTTTAAATCCTGAGGTTTAAACCTTTTACCGCAGTATTGACATCTATTTTCGTCTCTCTTATAGATATTTTTGCGGGTGAACTTTATCTTCCTGGGAGGTAATCTGTCATAGACAAGTAGAAGAATAACGCGGGGTATTCTCAGCTTATAGGTAATTGTCCTTATTATCTGGGTATCTTCAAAGGAATTTTGAGAAAAATCTTTCCAATCTTCAAAACCAAAAGTATAGAAGGATCCTCCTTCTTTGAGTACCACCTGAGCATGCCTTAGGTAAAGCAAACAAAGTGCTCTCCTTACTGAGCATATATCAACTGCTTGCCAGAAGTTATTTAATACAAGAACCCCGCTATCAAGAACCTCTACCGACACTTTAAACCAGCTCCCTTAATAATAATTTTTACTATCCTAGCATAGATTTAAGAATTGTCAAGCTGCGCAACACTTTCCTTCAATACATCAATACTTCCGTGCGCTTGACTCTCCATTAAAGATATGATAGGCTTTATCCTGGAAGTGAAAAGTGGAAGTTAAAAGTTCAGCCAAAGGGTTAATTAGCCTTCTTTTTCCAGCTGATTGTGAGATATGCCACCATCCTCTTGAGCCTTTAAACTGCAGTTTTATCTGTGAAGATTGTTGGAGCAAGGTAAAATGGCTAGAGGCTCCCTATTGCTCAAAATGTAGTAAGCCATTTCCGTCCTCTTCCACCCTCCAGGAGGCTTCCTACCTGCTCTGTTCAGAATGTCGTGAGGAGAAATCTTATTTTGAAAAAATCTTTGTTCCCACTCTTTACGAAGGAGTAATGAAAGAAGCCATCCATCTTCTTAAGTATAAGAGGAAAACAGGGATACTGGCATCATTGGAAAGAATTATGAAGAGATATTTTGACCATATCGGTCTTCCTCATCTTGATTTGGTAGTTCCTGTTCCTTTGCATCGAAAAAGGCTTAGAGAAAGAGGATTTAATCAGGCTGAGCTCATAGCAGATATAGTAGCCAGATATTTTAGGCTTAAATTAGTTAAAAATAATCTTCAAAGAGTAAGAGCCACTAAGACTCAAACTACTCTGATCAGAAAAGAGCGGATAAAGAATATAAAAGGGGCTTTCCAGGTCAAAAATAAAGGTGAATTCCAAAAAAAGAGCCTACTTTTGGTTGATGACGTATATACTACGGGCACCACCCTTAAAGAAGCAGCAAGAGTACTTAAGAGAGCAGAAGCTAGAGAAGTTTATCTTTTCACATTAGCACGAGCTTCTTAATTCGTATCTCCAAAAGAAAATGCTGTTTGACAAACTTATCCCCTTATATTATTATACTATAATGATTTTCGCTATAATAATTAAATGAGGAGATAAGAGTATGCCAGAGGAAGGAACGGTTAAGTGGTTCGATGACCGTAAAGGTTACGGATTTATCGAAGGAAAAAATGGCGAGGATGTTTTTGTTCACTTTTCCAATATTCAAGCTGGAGGATTCAAGAGTTTAGAACAAGGCGAGAAAGTTTCCTTTGATGTAGAGAAAACAGACCGTGGTCTACAGGCAATTAATGTAGCCAGGGCATAACCTTCAGAAGACAGAGCAAGGAGAAGGAGAAAGATAAGGTTATGCAGGTTGAAATAAGTGGAATCCATATTCCTATAACAGAGGGCATTGATGAATATATTAAAAAGAAGCTGGGGAAGTTAAATAAATATCTTCATCAAGTCTCTTCTGCTCGTATAGTTTTAAAAGTGGAGAAGGGCAGATATTTAGCTGAAGTAAATGTCATTAGCAATAGATTCACTATTCACGGGAATGGGGTAGCCTCTGATTTATACGCCTCTATAGACACGGCCATAGATAAGGTAAATAGACAAGCAAAAAGACATAAGGAGAAGATTCAGTCTCATAGGTCCCGGGGCGGGCTTAAAGAAGTAGTTTCTACTTCCAGAAATTTGTCTAGCGATACTCAGCCTAAGATAATTCAAGTTATCAGAAAAATTGCTAAGCCAATGAATGTGGATGAAGCAGCTATACAGTTAGATTTAGAGGGGAATATATTCCTTGTTTTTTTAAATAGAGATACCAATCAGGTTAATGTAATTTACAAAAGAAATGGTGGTGATTTTGGTCTAATAGAACCGCAACTTTGAACTATAAAAGGAGGCCAGAGTGCAAATAAAAGACTTTTTGGATAAGAAAGCTATTAAGCCAAACCTGGAATCTCGAACAAAGGAAGAGGCATTGGAAGAGTTAACCACCTTAATAGAGAAGACAGGTAAGGTAAGCGACAGGGAAGAGTTCCTAAGAGTTGTCCGGGAAAGGGAAGAGTTGGGAAGTACAGGAATTGGGTATAGTATAGCTATTCCTCATGCTCGTTCTTCGGGGATTAAATCTTTGGTAGGAGCATTTGGTATCTCCAAGAACGGTATTGATTTTGATGCTTTAGATAAAGAGCCAGTTTACCTATTTTTTATGTTAGCTGCTCCCAAAGACGCAGGCGGAGATTACTTAAAAGCTTTAGCTATAATTTCTCGTTTTTTAAGGCGTAGAAAATCCCGCCAATTTTTGATGAAGGCAGAAACAGTAGAGGAAATCGAGAAGATTATTAAAAGGGAAGAGGATTAAGAGTAGCAATAATGAGGAGGAAATTAGTTTGCGGGCAATGCTTCTATCGGCTGGGTTGGGGACACGCCTAAGACCTCTTACCTATAAAGTTGCCAAACCTATGATTCCTGTGGTTAATAGACCCTCCATATCATATTCCCTCAATTTATTGAAAAAAACTGGAGTAAGGGAAGTAGTAATTAATCTTTATCATCAAGCATGGCAAGTAAAAGAGTATTTGGGAAAGGGAGAAAAATTCAATATAGTAGAACTTTTATATTCGGAGGAGAAACATCTTTTAGGTACAGCCGGTGGGCTAAAGAAGGTGGAGGCATATTTTAAGGATACTTTTTTAGTATTAAGTGCTGATGGAATCACTAGTTTCGATTTAAGTAAGGCTGTCCAGTTTCATAGGCAAAAGAAAGCTCTGGCTACAGTTATATTAAAGGGAGTGGGGGAGAGGTTTAAATACGGAGTTGTACAGCGGGATGAAGAAAATCAAATTACTCAGTTTGTAGAAAAACCTGATTGGGGGAATATCTTTTCCAATGAAGTCAATACGGGGATCTATATTTTTGAACCTGAAATTTTTTCTTATATCCCTTCTAGGCAGCCCTATGATTTTGGACATCAGGTTCTTCCTTTCTTGGCGAGAGAAAGAAAGAAGGTATATGGTTATTTAATGGATGATTATTGGGCTGATATAGGTAACTTACAGGACTACAGAAGAGTCCAAAGGGATATTCTCAAAGGGGAAACAGGAACTCAAATCTCTGGCAAACAAAGGAGGAAAGGAGTCTGGATAGGAGAGGACAGCGAAGTTTCAGAATCAGCTATCCTGGAGCCGCCAGTAGTTATAGGGAATAATTGCCGCATAGAAGCAAAAGTAAAAATAGGAAAAGATACAACTCTTGGCCATAGAGTTACTGTTAAAAAGGAAGCTTGTCTCAAAAGTTGTATTCTCTGGAATGACGTATTGGTGGGAGAAAAAGTCCATTTAGATGACTGTATTCTTGGCCATTTCACCTGTATTCCTTCAGGATTTTCTATGAGTAAGGGAGTAGTGGTGGGAAAGAAAGGAGAGAGCCGATGAAAAAAGAAAAATATCTATTCACCTCGGAATCGGTAACAGAAGGACATCCGGATAAAATTGCTGATCAGATTTCCGATGCTATTCTGGATGCTGTTCTAGAGAAAGATCCCCGGGGAAGGGTGGCCTGCGAAACTTTGGTTACTACGGGATTAGTCTTTGTAGCTGGGGAGATTACTACAAGCTGTTATATAGATATACCCTCTATAGCTCGCCAAACCATAAAGGAAATAGGATATACACAGGCAAGCTTTGGAATTGATTACAAAAGTTGTTCGGTGATTACTTCAATTAACGAGCAGTCCCTTGATATTGCCTTAGGAGTGGATAGAGATGGGGCAGGAGACCAGGGAATGATGTTTGGTTATGCTACTACTGAGACCCCAGAATTTATGCCTCTTCCCATAGTTCTGGCCCATAGGTTAACTCGCCGATTAGCTGAAGTAAGAAAGAAAAAAATCCTTCCTTATCTTCGTCCCGATGGGAAATCTCAGGTTACAGTAGAGTATGAGGACATGAAGCCTAAAAAGGTAAAGGCGGTGGTAATCTCCGCTCAACATAGTCCTGAGGTAGAAGTAGAGGATATTGAAAATGAGATAATAGAGAAAGTGATAATGCACTGCATTCCTCCAGAGTATAGAAATGAAGAAATAAGTTGTTATATTAATCAGACAGGGTCTTTTAAGATAGGTGGACCTCAGGCCGATACAGGCCTTACTGGAAGAAAAATAATTATGGATACCTATGGAGGAGTAGGTTCTCACGGAGGAGGATGTTTTTCAGGCAAAGATCCTACCAAAGTAGATAGATCAGGCTCCTATATGGCCCGATATATTGCTAAAAATTTAGTAGCCTCAGGAATCGTTGAAAAGTGTGAGGTACAACTTGCCTATATTATTGGAAGAAGTGAACCTGTTTCTCTCATGATAGATAGTTTTGGTACGAAAAAGATTCCTGGGTACGAAATGAAAAAATTAGTTGAGGATAATTTTGATCTTTCTCCAAGAGGAATGATTGAGACATTGGATCTTCTGCGTCCTATCTACAAAAAGACCGCCTGTTATGGTCATTTTGGTCGAAGCGAAAAGGAGTTTACCTGGGAAAGAACAGATCTTGCTGCCACCCTAAAAAAGCAGGCCGGACTGTAATTCGGATTAAGGAGCTGTTTCTTCAAGAAAAGCAAGCCAGAGAGTATTTTTGCTCTCTGGGGTAGCTAAGAGGCCCGTTTCCACATCTATTTCTTTAAAGACTACTCCGGAAGGAGAAGAAAAGTCCTTTACAGGTTTTCCCTCCAGAGCTTTTTTCATAAATTCTGTCCAGATAGGGATAGCTACCGCACTTCCCGTCATTTTCTCTCCCAAGGGACTTGCATCATCATTGCCTACCCATACTCCAGCTACCAGGTCGGGAGAAAAACCTATAAACCAGGCGTCAATTGTCTTGTCTGTATCCTCTTCTCCAGTCCATCCTACTGTTCCTGTCTTTCCTCCGCAGGGCCTGTTAAAACCCAGCCACCTCACTCTGCGTCCAGTTCCATAATCAATAGCTTTTTCTAACAGGTCAATCATTACAAAGGAGGTCTGGGGAGAGAGGACTATCTCTTCCTGAGGAAAATT
Source organism: Clostridia bacterium (assembly GCA_030640665.1). Classification (GTDB taxonomy): domain Bacteria; phylum Aerophobota; class Aerophobia; order Aerophobales; family AE-B3A; genus JAUWRC01. The sequence continues at coordinate 1,060 of DAOWIY010000034.1, read as the reverse complement.
CTCCTCCAGGATTCTTCCTTCTCTATCCTCTATTTTTTGGATGAAGATAGGTTCTGTTTTTATACCATAATTGGCTATGGTGGCGTATCCCCTAACCATTTCTAGAAGGGTCGCCCCGGAGGTGCCTAAGGTAAGAGTGAGGTCGTGATTTAAAGGACTTTCAATGCCTAATTTGTGGGCATAATCAATTACTTCTCCCACCCCTACCTCCTCCAAAAGTCTGACTGAGGAGACATTTATAGAGTGGGCAAACATCTGCCAGAGATAGACTTCACCCCAGTAACGCTTTTCATAGTTCTGAGGAAACCAGAGCTCTTCCTTTTCCTTAATTTCTCCGCTCTCCCCCATCTTTTTATTTTTCTTAAAGGCGATAGGAGCATCAAAAAAGGGACTGACAGAATTGAACTTTTGATTATCAATAGCTGTCGTATAAGTAAAAAGTTTGAAAGCAGAGCCAGTTTGGCGATAAGCCTGAGTGGCTCTGTTAAATTGACTTTCCCAGAAATCTCTTCCTCCTACCAGGGCTTTTATAAAGCCAGTCTGGGGATCTACAGCTACCAATGCTCCTTGATGATCGTTTTTCTTCAAGTAATCCACTAAGGCATCCTCTGCTGCTTTCTGTAAATTTAGGTCCAGGGTAGTGTAGATTTTTAGTCCACCTCGCCAGACTCTCTCATATCCATATTTTCTCTCTATATCCTGACGTATCCATTCTACAAAGTAGGGCGCCCAATGAATATTTTTTATGTTTTTTTCTTCTTTATCTGCTTTTACTTCTATAGGCTCTTCTTCTGCTTTTTTCAATTTCTCACTGGTAATGAATCCCAGAGCATACATTCTTTTAAGAACTATTTTTTTACCCTGGTGAGTACGTTCAGGGTGGTTAATAGGAGAATAATAGGTGGGATTTCTGGGAATAGTAGTTAAAAATGCAGATTCAGCCAGACTTAAATCTTCTACTTTTTTATCGAAAAAAAAGGAAGCTGCCTCTGCCACGCCGTATATCCCTTTTCCAAAATATATTTGGTTAAGGTGCATCTTGAAGATTTCCTCTTTACTG
>DAOWIY010000048.1 GCA_030640665.1 Clostridia bacterium | reverse complement strand
TATATATAGAGCTTCCTTCTCTTCTTCATCCTCCCAGCTAATAACCTCATACTCAAAGCGCTCATTGCCTTTGAATTCGTAAGGCTGCCATTTTTTCGCCAAGGCTGTCTGCCACGTTCCAACTAAAAATAGCCCTGCCAGCACTACCATCATAAATTTTCTCTTCATCTTCTTTTTTTACCTCCTTTTCTTAATTTCTAGGCCGCCAGGCTAAATGGCGGTCATTGCTTTTATGTCGTATCGTCTATATTTTGTTATTGTTTGAACCGAAGATAACGGCTCGATGTCGCAACCAGAGTCATTTAGACTATGTGCCATAAATGGCACCGCTACTATACGCTACACGCTTTACGCTATATATTCAGCTACCATATCGCCGATTTCACTGGTTTTTAAGCCGCTCTTAGTAGATAGGTCCTTAATTCTACCTGAAGAAAGGGCCTTAGCCACAGCCCCATCCACTAAATCTGCTCCCTCTTTCTCGCCCAAATGCTCTAGCATCATACCAGCAGCAGAGATAGCCGCCAGGGGATTGATTACATTCTTGCCGGTATATCTTGGAGCGGAGCCGTGGATAGGCTCAAACATGGATACACCCTCTGGATTAATATTACCTCCAGCAGCTATACCCATCCCTCCTTGAATCATAGCCCCCAAATCAGTGATTATATCGCCAAACATATTACAGGTGACAATAACATCAAACCATTCTGGGTTCTTTACCATCCACATACAAGTTGCATCTACCAACGTACAATCTTTTTCTATATGAGGATATTCCTCTCCTACCTCCTTAAAGACCCGACACCAGAGATCGTGAGCCATGGTGATTACATTTGCCTTATGGCAAAGGGTAAGCTTTTTCTTTTTATTTCTCTTCGCCGTATAATCAAAGGCGTATCTGATACATCTTTCCACGCCTTTCCTCGTATTTATCATCTGTTGAGTAGCAATCTCATCGGGTGTCCCTTTCTTAAAAAATCCTCCTACGCCCACATAAAGCCCCTCTGTATTTTCTCTAACTACCACAAAATCTATATCCTCAGGTCCTTTATCTTTAAGAGGAGTCCAAACACCGGGGTAAAGTTTTACTGGCCGAAGATTTATATATTGGTCAAGTCCAAAGCGAAGCTTCAATAAAATCCCCTGCTCCAGAATTCCTGTTTTAACATCTGGATGTCCCACTGCTCCTAAATAGATGGCATCCATTTCCTTGAGTTCCTCTAAAGTAGAATCGGGCAAGGTCTCCCCTGTTCTAAGATATCTCTCTCCTCCAAAATCATAGGAAATAGTCTCATATTTAAATCCTTTTTTTTCAGCTACCGCTTCTAAAACCTTAAGTCCCTCTCTTACTACTTCTGGCCCTACTCCGTCTCCCGGCATCACTGCTATTTTGTACTCTTTTTGAGTCAAGTTCTCCTTCTCCTTTTTCCAATCTTTCATCATTTCTCTAGTAATTCATTAAATTTTTCAATTGAAATATAAGCATCACGGATCAAAGACCTCAATAAACCACGGTCTAAGACTTTATGTTCTGGAATAGACAGCGTAGTCAACATTCCCTCTTTCTTCATTATAATATGTCTACTCTTCGCTCTTCTTATGACTTTCCAGCCGTTTTTCTCAAAAGCCTTGACTGCTTCTCTCCCTGAAACTACAGGTAACTTTGCCATTACACCGCTATCTCAATTGAGGCTATTTCCTTCTCCTCAAAAATTAAATCTTTGTCTAAGACAGATAAACAACCTCTAATAGCATCCTTAATGTTCTCAATTGCTTCTTCCATTGTTTTCCCTTGAGAATGACAGCCTGGAATAGCTGGACAATGTGCTACATAACCAAAATCTTCTCCCTTTTCAATTATTACTCTATAAACCATTTTTCTATTCCTCTCTCTTCTTTATATCTTCAATATTCTATCAAACTTATCCTTATCTTTAAACGGTCCAATCACTGCCAGGTTGAGTTTATTATTTTGAGATATATCGCCGGCTACTCTCTGAATATCTTCTGGGATTACGGCATCAATCTTCTCAAACACCTCATCTACGGTCAACATTTTCTTCTTTAGTATTTCCTGATGTCCTAACCAGAAAGCTAGACTACTTGATGACTCCAGACTCAAGAGAAGTTTCCCTTTAATATATTCCTTGACTTTGGTTAATTCTTTGCCGGGAACCTTCTTATCTTTTATTTTGTTAAATTCATCTAAGATAACTTTTATACTTTCGGTAACTTTGTCATTGCCAACTCCTGCCTGAACAACCAGATAACCAGTATCTGTATAATTCTCTGATGAACAACTAATATGATAGGCCAAGCCTCTTTTTTCTCTAACTTCGGTAAAAAGCCGTGAACTCATCCCTCCTCCCAGAATAGAAGATAAGATTTGCAAAACAAAATAATCTTTAGAGCTGTAATCGTATGACCTTACTCCCAAACAAAAATGCGTTTGGTCTGTCTTTTTGTAATGAACCAAACCCGCAGGCTCACTTTGTTTTTCTTTAACCGAAGATTTGTTTATGTATTTACCTTTTCTTATCTTAAAGTATCCCTCTACCTCTTTTATTACTTTCGTCTCATCAATATCGCCGGCTACCAGGATAACAGTATCAGAAGCTACATATTGCTGCTTGAAATAATCTAATAGTTTATCTCGATTCATAGCTTTAATATTTTCTTTGCTCCCTATAACTAGCCATCCTGCTGGCTGATTACCGTAGAGTAATGTCTCAAAAAGATCACTTACATAAGCTATAGGTGTATCTAAATACATATTTATTTCTTCAATGATTACTCCTTTTTCTCGCTCAATTTCTTCAGAAGCAAATCTTGACTCCAAAAGTATATCAGAGATAACATCCATGACTAATCTTCTATGTTTTGAGGCTACTTTGGCATAATAGCCAGTCGATTCTTTAGAAGTAAAGGCATTATATTCCCCTCCTACCTGGTCAATTGCCTCAGCAATATCTAAAGCTGTGGGTCTCTTTTTTGTCCCTTTAAAGAACATATGTTCTAAAAAATGAGAAATTCCGTTTATCTTTCTAGTCTCATATTTTGAACCAGTACCAACCATAACAAGAACAGTTACTGTCCTTGTGCTCTTCATAGGAGAAGTAACAATTCGCAATCCATTTTCTAGAGTAGTTTTGTTAAACATATTAAACTCCGTATACGACCTTTCCCCCCACTATTGTCCACTCTATTTTTCCCGGAAGCTTCCATCCTATGAAGGGAGAGTTTCTACTTTTGGAAGCTAGTTCTTCCTCTTTTACTAACCAAATTTTACCTAGATCAAATATGGTTATATTTGCCTTGACCCCTTCCTTAATTCTCCCTCTATCAATACCTAAAATACGAGCAGGATTTATAGTTAACTTGGCTATAGCTTCCATCAAAGAAAGAATTCTCTTTTCTACCAGTTCCTTAATGACCAGGCCGAGAGCTGTCTCTAGTCCTATAATACCAAAAGGAGCATCGGCATAATCTTTCTCCTTCTCTTCTATTGTATGAGGAGCATGGTCAGTGGCTATAACATCAATGGCAGCATCTATCAAGCCTTCCTTCAAAGCCTCTATATCTTCACCGCCCCTAAAGGGAGGATTTACTTTAGTATTAGTATCAAAACTGGTTATCTCTTTCTCGGTAAGAGTAAAATGATGAGGGGTAACCTCGGCAGTAACCTTTACTCCTACCTGTTTAGCCTCCCTGATCAACTTAACAGACCTAGCGGTGGAGACATGAGCTACATGAAGAGAGGATCCGCTCATTCTGGCCAAGGCTAAATCCCTGAAGAGAGCTACCTCTTCAGCCTCTCTGGGAATTCCTTTCAGGCCAGTAATGGTAGAAAAATACCCCTCATTCACTACCCCATTGCCAGATAGGTTCCCATCCTCACAGTGGGAAATAAGAACCAGGTTAAAGCTCTTTAGATATTCTAAAGCTCTTCTCATAAGAGAAGAGTTGGCTATCCAATCTCCATCATCAGAAAAGGCTACTGCTCCTGCCGCCTTTAGCCTCCCCATAGGTGATAAATTTTTCCCCTTCCTATCCTTACTAATGGCAGCTATAGGCAGAACCTCCACTATTCCCTTATTTTCCGCCTGCTTATAGATAAATTCCACCAAAGAGGGATCGTCAATAGCTGGATCCGTATTAGGCATACAACAGATAGTAGTAAATCCTCCTCTGGCAGCAGCGCAAGTTCCACTTTCGATAGTCTCCTCATCTTCTCTACCTGGTTCTCGAAGATGGGTATGCATATCAATAAGGCCAGGAATAACCACTTTCCCTGAAGCGTCTATTACTTCTTGAGAAGTTAAGTCAATATCCTTCGCTATTCTTTTTATCCTTCCATCCTCAATGAATATGTCGAGTACCTTATCCAGATGGCTAGCTGGATCCAGAATTCTGCCTTTCTTAATTAAGAGGGACATCTTAACCTCATCCTTTATCTTTTAGCAAGGAGTAGATACAATACAGCCATCCTTACCGCCACCCCATTGACTACCTGGTCTAAAATAACACTTCTTTTCCCATCAGCTATCCTCGCCGGTAGTTCTACTCCTCGATTTACCGGACCCGGATGCATAACGAGAACATCCTCTCTGGCTAAGCTTAACCTATCCTCGGTCAAGGAGAAAAATTCTATATATTCGGAAATAGAAGGAAGAAACCCTTCGTCTTGGCGCTCTTTTTGGATCCTGAGCATCATTACTATATCCACCTCTCTAAGAGCGTCTTCTGGTAAGTAGAAGATTTCTACCCCCATCTCCTCTATTAGAGGAGGGATAAGAGTAGGAGGCCCACAAACTCTTACCTCGGCACCTAATTTAGACAAACCCCATATATTAGAACGAGCAACCCGTGAATGAGTTATATCCCCTATTATAGCTACTTTTAATCCCTCTATTCTCTTCTTTCTCTCCTGGATGGTATAAATATCCAAAAGAGCCTGAGTGGGATGCTCATGTGCTCCATCACCAGCATTAATTATGGGAACAGGTAGCTCTCTTGCTAAAAGATGAGGAGTCCCAGGCACAGGATGCCGAAGAACAAAACAGTCTACCTTCATGGCCAGGATATTCTTAACTGTATCCAATAAAGTCTCCCCTTTTGCTAGACTGCTACTGGTAGCAGAGAAGTTTAAAACATCTGCATTAAGCCTCTTTTCGGCTAATTCAAAGGACATCCTTGTTCGAGTGCTAACTTCAAAGAAAAGATTGACCACTGTCCTGCCCCGTAAAGTAGGAACCTTCTTTATGGGTCGTTCAAGGATTTCTCGAAAAGATTTTGTTGTCTCCAGAATAAATAGTATCTCTTCTTTCGATAAATCCTCTATTCCCAAAAGATCCTTTCTCTTAAAGTTCATTTATTTCTTTTTTTTCAGCCCCTTTTCAAAAGCAACACTTCATCCCTGCCATCCACCTCCTCTAATTTCACTTCCACCATTTCCTCGGAGGCGGTAGGAATGTTCTTCCCTACAAAATCTGCCCGAATAGGGAGCTCTCGATGACCTCTATCTACTAGAACCGCCAGTTCTATTTTTCTGGGACGACCAAAATCAATCAAGACATCAATAGCTGCCCTAACTGTCCTTCCTGTATAAAGAACATCATCTATTAAAACTACTCTTTTGTTGTCGATAGGAAAAGGAATATGGGTATTTCTTACGATAGGCTGATGAGCTATCTGAGTAAGGTCATCTCGATAAAGAGTAATATCTAGTATCCCCGTATCCAGTTTTTTCCCTTCCATTCTCTCTATCATCCCACTTATTCTCTCTGCCAAGGGTACCCCTCGACGCTGAATACCCACTATGACAAGATCCTTTACCTCTTTATCTTTTTCCAGAATTTGATGAGAAAGACGCGAAAGAACCCGTCTTATCTCTTCCTTATCCATTAATTTAGCCATTTTCTTCCCTCGAGGTCTTTGTTCTGCTTTTCTAATCATCCTTATAAAAAACCCTTCTTGCTGATGCAAGAAGGGTTTCTAAACTTTTGCTATTTTGTTTTAACAACATATTTACTCCCTTACCAGTCTCTCTGAACCGGTTTAAAGGGTAAGTTATTCCTCCTCAGTAAGCCAAGAAGGGATAGAAGGACCCAGCTGTTGCTATATCTGATAGTGACTACGTCACTATCAGATATTATATCAAGTACCAAAAGATAAGTCAAGCAGCCGCAAAATTTGGCTACAATGATCCTGCACACTTTTTATAAACTGAAGAAGAATCTGTTCCTTAACTATTCAATCCTTATTTTCTCTTTATTGTCAATGAATTTATTATTAGCACTCCAGGACTTGGATTTGCCCTGAATCAAAATTCCTACTTTATTATTGGCAATTGTATTATGGATTATAGTTGGAGAAGAAGAATCTGTTGAACCTATTCCCACTTCATTCTTCTCGACTATATTATCACTGATTATTGGAGAAGAATACTCATAACAAGAAATTCC
>DAOWIY010000029.1 GCA_030640665.1 Clostridia bacterium | reverse complement strand
CCTCGGGACAATTTTCTTCTGTCGCTGTATATCCGCTTTAGATTATTTCTCCTCAGCTTCTTCGCTACGGGAAAGATTTAAACTCGTCACTTCGTTCCTCAAACAGTAAATCTTTCTTTTTCCTCCGCTCAGAAGCCTCGTTAAGGTGGCGGCTATAAGGCTCCCTCAGAAAATGTCCCTCGACAAACGTATTTAAATTCCTAAGCCGCAAGATTACCCTAACGTTATTGTAAGGAGCAAAACGGTTGTGAAGCGGGCTTCCTCGCCTGTCATTGCGAACGAAACGAAGTAATCTCGTACTTTATTCATAGTTTCTGGTCAATGAACTATGATCTCATAACTACCAACTATTTTATTATATAGAAAGCTTTGGGAAAGGTCAAAAAAAAGTGCTTGACAGGAAGGGATAAGATAGGGTATAATAAACACAGATTTAGCAAAAGGTATACAAGAAAAATGGAATTTTACTTATTCTTGCGGTATCGGAATTTCAGATTCTGAAGGAATAGGTCCTAATTTTCTAAGCAGTAAACAAGAGAGATAAAGAAGAGAAATTCCCTCTTCCCTTGGGGAGAGGGTTAGGATGAGGATGCACGAGATACAAGCTCCGAACAACGAGATACGAGATATGCCGAGCGTAGCGAGGCGTATCTTGAGAAAAGCCAGTATAGGGATGATAATATTTTACCAAAAATGTATTTCTCCGTCCTTACCCGTCTCCTGTCGATTCTATCCTAGTTGCTCAGAGTACTTTCGGCAGACTTTAGAAAAATATGGATTAATGAAAGGTACCTGGTTAGGGATAAAGAGAATATTAAGATGTAATCCCTTCTACCCTGGGGGTTATGATCCCGTCTAAAAGGAGTTATTCATGGAGAAAAATGTTATTCTAGCTATTGTTTTATCGGTAATAGTACTTTTATTTTATAACTTCTTTATCTTGCAGCGGCAAATTAGCCCACCTCAGGAGGAGGAAAAACCTTCTTTTGTTCAAAAAGAAACCCCTTTCCTACCAGAAGAAGTTTTTCCTGCAGAGGAAGAAGAATTAACTCTGGAAAACGATTATGCAAAATTAGTTCTCACCTCCAGAGGAGGTAGGGTCAAATCCTGGTATCTAAAAAAATCCAAAAAAGAAATGATAGGAAAAGGAACTTATGCTCTGGGTCTGAACCTATTTTTGCCTCAAGGCGAAGTGATAAATTTAAACGGGGAAGTCTTTCAAGTTAGAAGAGAAGGAGAAAGAAAGGTTATTTTTACCTGGGAGGACGAAGAAAAAGGATTTAAAATATCTAAGAGCTTTGAACTTAAAGAAGGATATGATGGACGTATTGGTATTAAAACAGAGAATCTTCCCTGGGAAAGTGAATACGAGCTCATCTGGGAAGGAGGAATAGGCGACGAATACAAAGGCGAGGAACGATTAGCCTTTTTTGGAGGAGAGCTTCAAGAACAATTCAAGCAAGGAACCAGAGAAGATTACCGCCAGGGAATAAAATGGATGGGACTGCGCCAAAAAAGAAAACTGCTGGTGATACTTGCCTCCTTAGGCCAGCCGATAGGAGGAACGTTCAGATCAGACTTCTGGGGGCTTAAGGACAACAAAGCCCATAGTGAATGGACAATCTACGCTGGCCCTCAAAATTACGCCGAGCTCAGATTGCTTAACAGCCAGATAAAAAACAGATACAGAGAGGATTACCATCTAACAAAAGCACTTGACCTAAGTATCTGGGGTCAGCTCTCGAAAGTGTTGATGGATATCCTCTTTTTCTTTTACAGTTTCACCCACAACTATGGAATAGCTATCATTCTTTTGACTCTCCTCATATATGGAATCTTATCCCCTTTAACTTTTAAACAATTTTCCTCTATGCAAAAGATGCAAGTTATCCAACCTGAGATTCAAGCTATACAAAAGAAATTCAAGAAGGAGCCGAAACAATTGCAAATTGAAATGATGAAAATATATAGGAAGCACAAAGTCAACCCCATGGCCGGATGTTTTCCTCTTTTGATTCAGATGCCTATCATTTTTGTTCTTTATCGAGCTCTTATCGACTTTCCCTTCTCCGAAAATCCCTCCTTTCTCTGGATAAAAGACCTTGGCAAACCTAATATTCCTTTGCTCTTACTTCTAGGAGGAATGATGTTTCTTCAACAAAGAATCACTCAAAAGACACAAGTACAAGCAGCGGGACAGCAGCAAGGAATAGCTAAGATGATGCAGTTCTTCCCTATCTTCATCATTGTTATGTTATGGTCCCTTCCTTCTGGAGTAATGCTTTACTGGTTTACCTCTACCCTTATCTCTGTCCTTCAACAATTTCTTATCCGTAAAAAGACCCTTCTTCCCAGCCCGGCTAAGGGGTGAAAATGATCCTGGGGGATACCATAGCTGCCATTGCCACTCCCGTGGGGGAGTCTGGCATAGGAATTGTGAGAATGAGTGGAAAGAGATCCTTTCCCATAGCCAAGAAGATCTTCCGAGTACCTAAAGGGAGAAAAATTAACTGGACCTCTTCCTTCAAAACTCATTATGGGTGGATATTTGATCCCCAGACAAAAAAAATAGTAGATGAAGTGCTGCTTACTCTGATGCCGGCACCTAAAAGCTATACGCGAGAAGACATAGTGGAGATAAACTGCCATGGAGGCCCCCTTCCTCTGCGAAAGACTCTCCAGCTTACATTAAGGCTTGGAGCTCGCTTAGCCCAGCCAGGCGAATTCACTAAAAGAGCCTTCCTTAACGGAAGGATTGACCTTGCTCAGGCTGAGAGTGTCCTCGATATAGTCCAGGCAAAAACAGAGAAAAGTCTAGAAATGGCCTTGGGCCAGCTAGGAGGAAAGTTATCCAAAAAGATTGACTTGTTTAAGAGGAAAATAGCTGATTTTCTCTCTTATCTAGAGGCAGAGATAGACTTTCCCGATGAGAATATCGAGTCCTTATCTAGAAAAAACAAAGAAAACCACCTTAAAGAGATTTTGACCAAGCTCGATTCTCTCCTGGAAGCAGGAAAGATGGGAAAAATCTACAGAGAGGGATTAAAAGCAGTAATTGTGGGAAAACCTAATGTGGGTAAATCCAGTCTTTTAAATACCCTTCTTCAAAGAGAAAGAGCCATCGTTAGTTATAGCCCCGGAACCACCAGAGATACTATCGAAGAGATGATAAATATCAAGGGGTTTCCTTTGTGGATTATTGACACGGCAGGATTAAGAGAAGTTAAGGATATGGTAGAAAAAGAAGCCCTTCGGCGAACCCACTCTCAACTAGAAGAAGCGAATATCATACTCTTAATGGTTGACGGCTCTCTTCCTTTAAATGGAAAAGATGCTTCAATTTTCAAGGGAATTGAAGCAAAAAAAACCCTGGTAATTATAAATAAGATAGACTTACCTCAGAGATTGGATAAGGAGAAAATCTCCTCTTTTTTCCCTGAGCAAAAAATAATAGAGATATCCGCTACTAAAGAAATCAACTTAGAAAAACTTAAAGAAGAAATAGCTGACTTTGCTCTAAAGGAAGCCACTTTTTCTTCCTCTAACTCTTTTATTCTGAACATAAGACAAGAAGAGGCTCTAGAGAAAGCAAAGCAAAACATAAAGAGAGCCCTGGAGGGAACAAAGCAAAAATTATCTGAGGAACTGATAGCCTTTGAAGTAAGAGAAGGAATAAATAAACTGGGAGAGATCACAGGAAAAATAGTGACCGATGATATTTTAGAGCGGATTTTCTCCCATTTCTGCATAGGAAAGTAGCTTTCGAAATACCCCCTAATAAATCAAAAGTTTGATTCTACTTGCATCTCGAAGAATTAGGCCTTGATTATTTGACTAAAATTTTATCTATGATAGAGTAATATCACAATTTCGTTGAATCTTGAAAATATGGGAAGGTAAAAGAAAATAGATTAAGGGAACCGGGTGAGAATCCCGGGCAGTTGCGCTGCTGTAAAGGGAAACGAAACTCCAAAAAACCACTGGGACTCCTAGTCCTGGGAAGGTGGGGTAGTAGGTTGTCCCTAAAGCCAGAAGACCTATCTATTTTCTTTTACCTTCCCATATTTTCAAGATTCAACGAAATTGTGATATTACTCTATCATAGATAAAATTTTAGT
>DAOWIY010000053.1 GCA_030640665.1 Clostridia bacterium | reverse complement strand
TTTTTCTCCCTCCACGATTTTATGTCCTGAACCAATAAGTCAAAGTGTCCCTGATAAGAAGTCAAGGAAGAGCAAGATAAAGAAAGAGTGTGCCCGTGTTTTGTCCAGGGAGTTTTTTGATAGAGAGTAGAGAGATATAGATGCGACTTTCTTAAAAAATCCTTAAGAACTTCCGTCTCTGAATATTCCCAATTTTCCATCTGTTCCTGAATCTGGCCAGGTTCATCTAAGATAATGATAGAAGAGGAGAATGCCTGGAATAAGGGGGAAAGTTTTTCTTTCATCTTTTCAGCTAAAATCTTCTCATTTCTTGAAGATAATATAACTTCTTTTCTTTTTCTGATGGAGGATTGAGTAAAGGGGTCAAACTCCCGCATAGATTCTATATTTTCTCCAAAAAGCTCAATTCTAATAGGGTGAGAATAAAGGGGAGAATAGAAATCTATAATTCCCCCTCGAGATGCATAATCTCCTTTTTCTTCTACGAGGGGGGAAAACTCATATCCTGCTTGCACTAAGTATTCTAAGAGGGCATCTCGATTAATTTTACCTCCTTTTTCCAGTCGAAGGCTATCTTTTTCCAGAGCAGAAAGAGAAGATACTTTTTGACAAACCCCAGCAAGAGAGGCTACTACTAAAATACTATTCTCTTTGCCTAATTGATGTAGGATCCTGAGGCGTTTTCCGTCTGAATCTTCTTCCTGGGGAGGAAGAAAGAAGATTTCTTTAAAAGAGGGAAAAAAGGTAAGTAGGTCTTCGTAGATATTCTGAGCCTCTGAATCTCTAGGTGCAATAAATAAAAAAGTTCCCTTTATTTCATCTCTTAAAAGGGCTGTTACGTAAGATTTAGCTTCTGGAGTTAGTCCATATAGCCAATAAGGGCCGGCTCCCTTTTTTATATCCCTAAAACATTCTTTAATTTTATCTATTATCACTTACAATTTTTTCTCTTCCATTCTTTTTGTAGAGACTCTACTAAATCATCCATCTCTCCGTTGAGGATGCTCTCTAGCTTATGTAAAGTGAGATGAATGCGGTGGTCAGTCACTCGGTTCTGGGAAAAATTATAAGTTCTGATGCGCTCAGATCTTTCTCCACTTCCAATTTGGGTTTTTCTCTGTGAGGAAATTTCTTGGGCTTGCTTCTTCATTTTTCTCTGAAGAAGTTCAGCCCGTAGAACCCGCATCGCTTTAATCTTATTTTGGTGTTGGGATCGCTCGTCCTGACATTGGACGACAATTCCTGTAGGCTGGTGAGTAATTCTTACTGCTGAATCAGTAACATTTACGTGCTGGCCTCCTGCTCCTTGAGAATGAAAAGTGTCTATACGCAGGTCCTGGGGGTTTATCTTTATCTCTACCTCTTCAGCTTCGGGAAGGACAGCTACAGTGACTGTGGAGGTATGAATTCTTCCACTCGATTCGGTTATAGGAACTCTTTGAACTCTATGTACTCCGCTTTCGTACTGTAAGGCGGAGAAAACTTTCTTGCCTGTTACAGCAAAGATAATCTCTTTAAATCCTCCTCTATCTGTAGGATGATGGTTTATATTTTCTATTTTCCATCCCCTTTCTTCTCCAAAACGGCTGTACATCTTATATAAATCAGCAGCGAATAAAGCTGCCTCTTCTCCTCCCGCTCCTGCTCGAATCTCCATAATTATATTTCTGGAGTAATAATCTTTACCAGAAGAATAATCTTTACCGGAAAGAGAATGCAAAAGTTTTTTCTCTAAATTTTCTAACTGAGCTTTCAATTCTTTTTTTTCTTTTTCAGCCAGTTCTCTGAGCTCTTCTTCCTCTTCATCAAGAAGCATTTCTTCCAGCTTTTTGAGCTCTTTTTCTGTTTTCTTATATTTTTGCCAGAGAGAAACTATCTTCTCCAACTCTCCATGTTCCTTACCATAGGCTTCCAGAAGCTGTCTATTTTCCAAAATGTGGGAATCAGAGAGCAGTTTATTAAGCTCTTCATACCGTTTTTCCATCTTTTTTAAATCAGAGATTTGAGACTCTTGCATTTTATCCTAATCCTTTCCCTGACCATATTATATTATCTTCAGCTTCCTTTGTCAATTTTCCGATTTCATATTTGCGATTTCATATGGTTTTCTCGTAGATGTTGAATCAAGAAGGGACCATTGAAAATGGTAAAATGGGAGGGCAGTTTTATGTGAGAAAACTTAAGGCTTTGGAAGCTCTAGAATTATTTAGAATCCCTTTTTCTCTTAACTTCATCGCTTCAGCCATTATCTCAAGAAGCTCTTCCTCTCGAAAAGGCTTGGCTATAAAAAAATCGACACTGGACTCTTTCATCTCTTCCTTGGCTACTTGGATTCCCCAACCAGTAATCATAACAACTGGGGTCCTGGGCTCTATCTCTTTAATTAGCTTGGCTAGCTGCCAGCCCGGGATCTCTGGCATCCCCAGATCAGTGAAGACCAGGTCCACTTTCTCTTTTTTAAACAGCTCTATTCCTTCTTTTGCATTAGAGGAGGAGATTACGCGGTGTCCTCCTGCCGCAAGCATATTTTCTAAGGCCTCACGAACGGTATCCTCATCATCTACAACAAGAATAGTTGCTTTCTTAATCCCTTCAGGGATTACAGCTTTTTTCTCTTTCTCTGCCTCTGTCTGCGGGATAGGCAGTTTTACAGTAATGGTGGTTCCTTTTTTCTCTTCGCTGTGGATTTCTATTTCCCCTTCATGTCTGGTTATTATCCCATGAGATACACTCATTCCTAATCCATCTGACTGAGGGCCTTTGGTGGTAAAGTAGGGGTCAAATATTTTTCTTTTTACTTCCTCGGACATTCCTGGCCCTGTATCAGTTACCAAGATACAAGCTTGATTTTCATCTTTTTTTGTCTTGATGGTAATTCTTCCTCCTTCAGGCATAGCGTCAATAGCATTGATGATTATGTTAGTTACAACTTCTCTTAGCTCAGAAGCATTACCGTTAACAGGTGGGAGTTCATCCATGCTGCTGGTGAAAGTGATAGTAATCCCTTTTTTCTGTGCCTCATCTTTCCAGCGAGACTTGCTTATCTCAACAGCGTCCTCCACTATTTTCTTAAGATCTACTCTGGTAAACCTTTTATCAGCTTTAACTCGACTAAATTCCTGAATCCTTTTTACAGTCTCCGCTCCGTCAAAAGCTGAGGCCTCGATAATCTTGAGTTTTCGTTTAATCTCGCTAAGTTCCATCTTTTCTATTCGTTGGGAGAGGATCTGAGTATTACCCACAATAACAGCGAGGAGGTTGTTAAAGTGATGGGCCACTCCTCCAGCCATCTCTCCTAAGGCTCTCAATCTTTCTAAACGAACAAGCTCTTCGTATAATCTTGCATTTTCAAAAGCTACCGAGGCTTGTGAGGCGGCAGTGGAAAGCAATATCTGCTCCTCCTCAGAATAACCCTTCTGCGGGAGCTTTTCTCCCAGGGTAATTATTCCTATTAGTTTATCTCTTGTTATTAAAGGGATAAATAGCTCTGCTTTAAGCCCCTCCAGCTCTTTTGCTTCGCTTTTTCCAAGGTCCTTAAGCTCAGGGAGAAGGTCTATATCGTATTTAGTCAAAATCTCTTTCTTTTCCCTCATCCAGGTTAGTAGGGGATTATCTTTTTTCAATCTAAAAGAAGAGACATCCAGACCCAGGGAGGCTCTTAAATAAAACTGCCCTTCTTCATCGATGAGTAAAATAGCCACTTTATCCGTCTGCATTGTCTTGCTGAATGTACTCATGGTAGAATATATTAATTCATTAAAGTCAAGAATGGTTACTATCCCCTGGGCAAACTTTTTCAAGATTTGGTAATAATCAACTCTTTCCCGGAAAAATAATCGGTCAACCCAGCGCTGCAGGCGCTCTCTTAAGGGCTGGAAGAGAAGAGCAATGCCAATGGCTATCAAAAGAGCAACTATAGATATTCCCACTATCCCTTGCAGGAGTCTGGCCAGGGTAAAAATTATGAATAGATAAGCA
>DAOWIY010000064.1 GCA_030640665.1 Clostridia bacterium | reverse complement strand
TGCTCCTAGACTTAATGCCTGCGGCCGCCTCTCCCTGGCTCGCAAGGCGGTAAGACTTCTCCTGTCAACTTCTTCGGGGGAAGCTATTAAGTTAGCTAAGGATTTAGATAGGGAAAACAGGCATCGCCAGAAAATAGAAGGGGAGATGCGCAAAGAGGCAGAAGAACTTCTGCCAGAGAGTAAAGAGTTGGTAATTATTCTTACTAAAAAGGGGTGGCATCAAGGCATAATTGGCTTATTGGCTTCTTATATTAGAAAGAAATACTTTCGTCCCGCCATTATTTTCTCTCCAGATGGAAAAATAGCCAGAGGCTCGGCAAGGAGCATTCCTGAGTTTTCTATATTCAGCGCCCTGGAGGCCTGTCAGGATCTGCTTATCAACTTTGGGGGACATAAAATGGCAGCAGGGATGGATATCCTGGTAGAAAATATACCTGCTCTGGAAAGAAAGATAAATGAGTTAGCTGGCCAGATACTTTCCTCTGAAGATCTAATTCCTTTTCATTCTATAGATGCCGGACTGGATTTGAAAGAGCTGGAAAATAAAGTTTTTGAAGACTTAGAGCTTCTCTCTCCTTATGGCCCCAAAAATCCTTACCCTCTTTTTTTAGGAGAAAAACTGTACCTTCTGTCTTCTCCTCATATTGGCAGGAGGCATTTCAAGACAGTGCTCGGGTCAAAAGAAGGAGGAGAGGAATTTGAGGCTATAGGATTCGATTTGGATAAGGAGAAACTTCAGATTATGGATTCGGGAGAGATAGATGTAATCTTTACCCCCACGATAAACCGATGGGGAGGAAAAAAGAAATTACAACTTGAAATTAAAGATATAAGGAGAAGCCAGTGATGGAACAAGAGAACCTAGCAACGGAAATATCAGAGAAGATTAGAAGTATTCCAGATTTTCCTAAAAAGGGAATACTCTTCCGGGATATTACCCCTCTTTTACAAGATGCTACTTCATTTAGCAAGGCTGCTGACCTTGTAGCCGATCATTACCAGATCAAAAGGGTCGATTTACTGGTTAGCGCTGAAGCTCGTGGTTTTATTTTAGGTGGCGCTATCGCCTATAGACTGGGAGTAGGCTTTGTACCTGTTCGTAAACCAGGTAAACTTCCCTATAAGGTAAAGAGTGCTACCTATGATCTTGAATACGGAAAAGATACTCTGGAAATACATCAAGATGCTCTCAAAGAAGGTGATAAGGTTTTAATCTTCGATGACCTTCTGGCAACAGGAGGAACAGCCAAAGCCATCTGTGAATTAGTAGAAGGACTGGGAGGGAAAATAGTAGGAGTCTGTTTTTTAATCGAGTTAACTCCTCTAAAGGGAAGAGAGAAACTTAAAGGATATGAAGTTTTTTCCTTGATTAAGTATTAGATGAAAGTAAAAAAACTTATTGTGGGGCCACTGGAAGCTAATTGTTATATACTGTGGGATGAGGAAAGTAAAGAAGCAGTAGTGATTGATCCGGGAGGAGAAGGAGAAAGAATACTTAAAGCAATAAGGCGAAATTCACTGAAGGTTATTTATATCGTTGATACACATGCTCATATAGACCATATAGAGGCCAATGATTTCATCAGAGAAAAAACGAATGCTCCCCTGGCTATTCATTCAGCCGATGTTTCTCTTTTAGAGGACCTTGAAGCGAATTTATCAACTATGATGGGAAATAGTAAAGCTTTCCTTCCTCCTACAGGTGTACTTAAGGATGAAGATAAGATAAAAGTGGGTAGATTTCACCTTCAGATTTTACATACTCCAGGACATACTCCGGGCAGCATTTGCCTTTATGTAGATAATAAGCTCTTCACAGGAGATACTCTTTTTGCCGGAGGAATAGGCAGAACTGATTTCCCCCGTAGCAGCCTTAAACAATTGCAAGAGTCTATTCAAAAAAAGATATTAAAGTTTCCTTCAGAGGTGGTCGTTTATCCAGGACACGGCCCCGAGACAACTATAGGCGAAGAAAAAAAATCTAATCCTTTTCTTTGAGCTTAACCCTGCCTGAGGTAAGGCTTTGCAAAAAATGGAGCAGGAAGCTTTTAAGAACCTCCGGGAGGGTAAGACCGTTCCTCTGGAAAAAGTAGAAGATGAGCTACTGCGAGATACGATATTATGAGTGCATTAAAAGACAAGAATGTTTTATTGGGGATAACGGGAAGTATTGCCGCTTATAAAGCAGCCGAGATCATAAGACTGCTTCGAGAAAGGGAAGCGAAGGTTTATCCTATTATGACACAAGCAGCCACCCATTTTGTTCATCCCCTCACCTTTCAGACTTTAGCCTCCCGGAAGGTTACGGTTAAGCTGTTTGAAGAAAGTGATGAGAAAATAAGGCATATCTCTTTGGCTCAGTTGGCTG
>DAOWIY010000041.1 GCA_030640665.1 Clostridia bacterium | reverse complement strand
GTTATTACGATAAAACTTTGATTTAGACGACTTACGTAATTTCAAAGACCGGACCTGTGTTTTGCAATCGTTCCCAATTTTTGAGAAAAAAAAGGGGGCCCTCTTTATCCCTTCATTATTTTAGCCATCTTGGAGCCACAAGATTCTCTGATTATCAATTTTGTTTCTAACATAACTTGAGGTTCTTTTATCTCTTCGTCATTAATAAGCTTGACCAACATCTCAGCCGCCATAGCACCTTCCTCGTAAGTAGGCTCTTTGACGATAGTAAGAGATGGTTCAATATAGGAGGCAAGTTGAGTATCGCCAAAACCAACCATAGCCATGTCCTTTGGTATTTGCAATCCTTTCTCTTTTATCGCTTTTACCGCCCCTACTGCCATTTGGTCATTGGCGGTGAATACTGCGGTAGGAACCTTTGCTTTGTTCAATAACTCACACATCGCCTCATATCCACCCTCCCGGGTCCAATCTCCTTTTGTTACCAGTTCACTATCGTATTCTAAACTATGCCTTTCCAAAGCCATCTTATATCCCTCAAAACGATCAACACCGCCTATGAGATCAAAGGATCCACTAATGAATCCAATTTGCTTGTACCCCAGACGGATAAGATGTTCTACCGCACTGCAAGCTCCTTGTTTGCTATCATATCCCACGTAGTTTACTTTTTCAAGCGGAAATCGACCTACCAAGACAAAAGGTAGAGATGCTCTTCTTAGTTTTAGAATATATTGCTTATCATCAAACCTAGGGCACACAAGTATCACACCATCAATATGTTTAGTTTTGAGTAGATTAGAATAGGCTTGCCGGTGTTCACTTTCACTATTACTCATAACTAAATGTAAATTAAGATTATGAAGATTAAGTACAGTGGTAATGCCTTTAATGAGCTCCGGGAAGAAGGGATCAGAGAATACATACTCTATTCCGCGGGGAATAATTACCCCAACCACATTGGATTTTCTTATCCTCAATGCCCGAGCTATAGAATTCGGAGTATATCCCAATTCTCTCACTGCCCCTAGTACTCTTACCTTGGTCTCAGATTTTACGTTGGAATTATCATTTATGACGCGAGAAACCGTTGTCTTTGAGACCTCGGCTAATCTGGCAACATCCTCGATAGTAAATGCCATCTGCTTTTTACTCCTTGGCTTCTTGTTATCGTTTTCATTTACACATCTATTATATAAGAAAATCTCCCACTGTCAACCCGTAACTTCCATTTCGGTTACCTCGTTAAATGATTTGACGTGTTCTGTTTTGACTTCCTTTGGAATACTTACTAGATCTTAGTTTGAGAAACTTTCAATTTCTCTCGGATGATTTGTTAATAATAGAAGCCTTTTCAATTTTTGCATTTTGTGGTAAAATATTTCCACAGACACAAATCGAGTTATAATAATTTAGCAGAAACGGTATAGAATATAAATAAATGTATTAGTTATTCTTTTGAAAGGAAAATTCTTAATGAAATATAAAGCTGTACTATTTGATTTAGATGGTACACTAATGGACTCACTTGAAGATATTGCCAATTCTATGAACACTGTACTTACCCGATTTGGATATCCTACTCACCATATTCAGTCTTACAAGTATTTTGTGGGGGATGGTATGAAAAATCTTGTTCTCAGGTCGCTACCAGAAACACATAAAAGTGAAGAGACAGTTTCTTTGTGTTTTAACGCTGTAAGGGAAGAATATGGAAAACACTGGGCTGATAATCTTTACGCTTATGACGGAATTACACAATTGCTTGATGAATTACAAATGCGTAATTTAAAATTGACTATATTATCTAACAAACCTAATGATTTAACGAAAATAGTAGTTACAAAATTTTTGTCTAATTGGAATTTCGAAGAAGTTTTTGGGGCACATCCAAATATGCCTAAAAAACCTAATCCCATGGCAGCAAAATTGATAGCAAAAAAGATTGATATTTTGCCAGGTGAATTTATTTATTTAGGGGATACCGATACCGATATGGAAACAGCAAATGCTGCAGGCATGTATGCAGTAGGAGCATTGTGGGGATTTCGAACTGCCGAAGAGCTTATATCCAGCGGCGCACAGACTCTGATAAAGTACCCTCTGGATTTACTTAAGCTTTTATAGTGCATCAATGTCAGGCACTTTTCCACTGGAGAGTCGATAAAGAACCTCCCCTGCCCTTCTTACCAAAAGAATGCCTTCCTTTTCTTTTCCAGCATAGTCTTCTGGATTAATTTGCCCAGGATCCAGGTAACTCAAATTAATCTTTTTGCATCTCTCTTTGGATATAGCCGTAGCTAAAATGACCTTTATGCGGGGCCTCTCTTTCCCCTCTTTGTAGGTACCGATGCCTTTAACATGAGTAGAATGAGCCAGAATTGCTCCTGGGACATCCTTAAATCTAGGTGCCTGTTTTAGAAAATAATCCCGCGTATGGTATCCTACTCTTTCAATATCCCTGCCGTGAGTATAGGAAACTTCCTTTATGTGAGGGGCATAGATTATTAAAGAGCCTCCATTTTCTACTACTGGCTCTAACTTATACATACACTTACCGGCCGTCCAGATATCCTCGTACATCCGGGGAGCTATAGAGAGAACTGTATGAAAGGCTCTATCTACCCACTTAATATTAACCTGGGAAGAAAGATCGGCTGCTTCTGACCAGGCTTTCTTCCCTCCGGCAAAGAATCCACAAACCTTTCCCTCTTTTACTACATAACAGAACTGAGTTATGGGAATATTAACCAGAGAGGCAGCTCTATTAATTATTTTTCTTGTGGGAGTATCTTTTCTTCCAATTACTTTAGGATTGGTTACCAGTGCCCCCAACCAGTGGAATTTATGTATAATTTGAGGTCCGGCAATTCCAGGAAATAGATATTTATATCCTCCCGAAAAACCAACTACTTCATGAGGAAATACCGGCCCTACTATAAGGAGTTCATCGTACTGGAAGATTTTTCTATTTATCAACACACGAATCTCTTCCTTCATTAACCCGTGAGAAATTTGTCCAATCTCCTCTCCACTAATGGTCCCGATATGTTGAAGCTCTTCTTTTCTATCCCAGTGATGCTGGAAAATATTAATATTTCTATATCTGGTCTTTTTCTCTTTCGGGGTTATTCCCAGGAACCCATCTATTTTTTCCTCCTCCATAAGAGGATGGGTACCTAAAGCAATTATAAAATCTAATTTTTTTACTCTTATAGAAAGTTCGCTGCAAATTACCTGAAAAAATAGGTCTACTGGCCCAGTGCGGGTGGTATCGGGAATGATAACTAAAACTTTTTTATGGGAGAGATTTTTCTTTTGAAGAACCTCTCGAGCTAACTTCACAAGCTCTTCTTTTTCTAAAAATTTATCCTTAAATCCTTTTCCTACAATCATCTTCGTAATTTCCTTAGCACATCAAGAGCCTTTTCTCCCGCAATCATTCTCTCGTAGAAGCCGATTACTCTCCTCAGGTAATCCTCATTGCTGCTTAAATGTATCTTTTGCTCAGAGCCCGGAGGAGTCCAGAGAGAGAAATCTTCAAATAGCTCTCTTATCTTTTTTTCAATGTATTCTTTGTCTTTTCCCCTGCTACCCATTAGCAAATCAGGAATAGTAGGATCAGGATCGGTAAAAGAATAGGTTACTCCCAGATCATCTTTACCCCGGTAGGTATCTTTATCTTGACTTAGAGGGGTTAGATACCTAAAAACAGTAGCCAGAGCAAAGGCCAATTTATCTTTAAATCCTTCAGAAGAACTGGTATAATGTTTTGAGATAATGGTGGGGGCAATTCTTTCTCTTAATTTTAAAGTATGATTAATGTTAACTCTAGCTACATCATCTTCTAATATGCTAATTCTTTCCACAAAACTTAAGGCATACTTTACCGCATCCTCACCCTCAATGGGTATGTCTTTTTCCACAATTCGGGCATTACCCTGAACTACTGCCTCTAAATATGGCTTAATGATAGGGTCATTTGCCGCCTGGTTAATCTTTTTATATCCGGATAATTGAGCCAGGTGAGTTATAAAAGGAACATGAACGGAGTTAACTAATCTTAACTTCCAATTATGACAAGAGTCAATATTGCCTCTTGTAACAACTACTCCTCTCGAAGCAAGTTCAGAAAAAGGGACTCTCAATCTTCCTTTAGGATCACCAAGCACCAGGGACCACTGCTCTGGCATTTTTTCGGTATAAGTAGCCAGACGATCTTCTTTTCCTATTCTTTTTCTAGCTTCCTTTTTTATTGCCTGGGGAACAGCCCTGGAATTTGGCACTACTCTGTCTCCCATCTCATCGAGGAAGTCAACATTATTTTCAAACCAGGATAGATAAGAATCACTTCCTTTTTCTTGGGCATATTCTAGCTGAATAGCTCTCAGGATTTGGCCATTATTTTTAAGATTATCTGTATCTATAACCGAAATATTACTCTTTGAACCATGCTGGCTAAAGTAACGAAATAAAGTTTCTGCCAGGATTTCCATGCCAATTTGTCCCCTTTTTATACCTGCTTCAGTAACTCCTACCAGGATTAAATCTAGGTCATTTTTCGTCTGACTGAGGAACTCTTCTCTTCCTTCTGGTGTGAATAGGTCACTGGCCCCCACCACACTTTTTATTAATTTTATCTCCCTTACCCCCCTCGCATCAAATGTAACCACATGATATAATCCACCTTGCTCATTAAATGTTTCAGCCCTCACCCACCCTAACTGTGAGCTGTATATTGGTTGACCAATAAAGATTCCCCCTTTATATTTACCCATCTTGATTAAATCATGGATATACTCGTGAGTTAAAGCTCTTTGCAATCCCCCGGCACCAATGGCCAGTATCTTAACCTTTGGAGAAGGTTTTTTTCTGGTTAAAAGTGGTAGACTCATTTGATTATTCCCCTTCCATAACCAGAAGCCTTCCTTGCGGGTCAAATCTCTCATACATAGCCTTTCTTAATGGCTCTCTTTCTTTGTAGGATACCTGGTGACTATAACCTGGCTCTTGCCAGGGGGGCTTGGAGGGAAGAGCTTGATTAAATTCCACTAGAATTGCCTCTTGATAGTCACCAGCAAAAGTTCCTTTAAAAAATTTAAGTAGTCCTTCTTTTGCCAATCTTTTCCACGATTCAGTTTCTCTGCCAGGGATGATAGGGTAAAAAAGTGCCTCATTGGCATCGGCTGCCCTTTTGTCTCCCGGAGCATCACCTATCATCAGTATTTTATTAGAGGGATATCTCTTCTGGGCAGCTATCCTAATATGCTCTTCCTTTTTACCCATTTCTTGTCCGGCAATAGCTGTGACATAACTATCCAGATTGTGCTGCCTCCACTCTCTATCTAGAGCCTCATAAGGTGTTTGAGAAACTACTACCAGGTCAGCGCGTTGAGAGGCCAGTGAAAGACTTTCTCTTACATAGTCAAAGGGAGGAATATTATTAATCTTATTAGCTATAGTCAAGTTTACCGCCTTACTCCAGGCCAGAAGTTGGGATAAAGAGCTTTCCAGAGAGCTTTTCGCCTTCTTTTGAACATATTCTTCCAGAGTGGGATTACCCAGGGATATATCCTTGTATTCCTCAACGTAAGTATCCAGCATGGTTGTGTCGGGAAGGGGAATTCCTTGCTCCATCATTGCTTCTTTCACCTCGGGTCTTTCCCCTAAAAAACGATAAATATGCCGCAAAGCAATAAATCGATTGCATCCTCGCGTTCTTGAGAAAAGATTAACGAATTCAGCCACTTCACGAAGATAAGATTCAATGCCCCAGAGCTCATAAAATTCCATAATCTTTGGATGGAAAGCTACAATTTGCTTGGGATTCATTGAATCAAATACACAGCCATCGGAATCAATGGCAATAAGAAATTCCTTTTTTTGGGAGAAATTTTTTAACCTTTCCGTTGCTATTTTTAACTCTTCACTATCCATTCTACCTCTCCTTTTCCAAACCAAAGGCTTCCAGATGCCTTCTTATATGTTCGGCCAGGGTCTCGTAATAATCCTCTCTATTTTCTCTTAAGACATCCACCATTCTTTTTTTAAATTTATCCAGCAAAACCCCATAAGCTACATGAATGACCTGTCTCCAATCATCGTTCTCTGTCAGCCCCTTAACTATTTCTGCCTGATTCAGCTCTTCCACCTGGGGAATATTAGCCAGATTAGTTGTTAAATGATAGGTGTGACGGTTTTCCTCGAATGTCTCTAGAGCACATTGATGCATCTCTTTAAAAAGGGAAGAATCGTGCTGGGCTATAACCTTAACTGCTTCAAGATAGCTTGTTCCAGCAGTTTTCACATGAAACATCCCTTTTGTATATTTACTGATTAGAGGATAAGCACTAAACTTATCACTGCCTGAATGAATAGATAATTTATAGGGGCCCATTTTTCTAGCAATCAAGGCATGATCTTCAACGCTATCCTCGAATCTCCTCATATCACTAGGCGAAGGCTTTTTTCCATCATTAGTTCTAATATCTACACCTTTTTCAAAACCAGCATCAAATCTTGGTGCCAGACTGGTTAATCTCACTTTTGCATCGTTTAATTCTCTAGCGATTAAATAATGAGCCAGAGGAGTTGTTGGTACACTAGTCTCATCAACGGACACCTCAAAATCAAAATCGCTATTACCTTTATGTTGAGCAATGGCACGATAAGCATCAATGGTAAACCTTATTGCCCTTAGATATTGCACGGCAATCCGCATTATCTGTTCGGGATTATACTCAATGGCCAGCCTATGAGTTCCACTGATTAATTCTTCTTTTAGGGAAAGATATTCTTTAAGGAAATTCTGGGCTTCTTCCCCTGTCCTGAATAACTTTTCCCATTCTCTTTTTAACTCTTCCTTTCCCATATTGGAAGCAGCATCATTAATATAGCTAGAAGGATCAACAGTAAACATAGTAAATCCCGCATCTACAGCCAGACCTATGCTAGCTAAATCCATTAAGTGGTCAGCATCTGCACCCCACCTGTCTTTGTATCCTTCCTCAAAAACTCCCCAGGTAGCATCATCAAGAACTTGGTGAAATGTTCTTTTCGTTCGAGCATTCTCTCTAACCGACTGCTGAGCAAAAAATGCAGCCACATTATAATCTTTGAGTGCTCTGATATGACCTGAGGTAGCACTCACCTTTCCCCCTATTCTATCCCCGGTGCCGAAAGCAGGCTCAGTACCTAAAACAGTAGGTGCTGTATAACTAAAAACTTCTCTCATAACCAGAGCATTCTCATGTGTTAGAGGACAAACTTTGACCCTAAAACCATCTAAATTTAAGACTTTATCAGCTACAAATCCATCATCATTATCTTTTCTGGGAGTAAAAGAAATCAGCTTTTTTACCTTTTTCTCCTCGATGAGGAAACAAACCTTCCTTTGCGAGGCATTCAGAGAATTATGATAAAGATGAAAATTTAGATGTAACGAGGAAACTTTTTCTTTAACTGCTTTTCTTTGGGTATCTGTTATTTTAAAAGATTTAAGAACTCCTTCAGTTTGCATAATTTTAACTAAATGATTAATTCCCTCTAGCATGATTTTCTCTCTCAACGGGCAGCTCTGGCTACTCCCCCTTTTTGGGCTCGTTCTATCTCCCTGATTACTTCAGCCAGGGTAGCCATACTGGTATCACCAGGAGTAGTTCCTGCCAGAGCACCATGGGCGGCAGCAAATTCCACAGCCTCTTGAGGAGGTTTACCGCTCAGAATAGCATAGATAAACCCTGAGGCAAAACTATCTCCCATACCTACACGGTCATAAACCTCCAGATCCCTTCTAGGAGTTGCCTCGTAGAATTCTCCCCCCATATAAACGACACCTCCCCAATCATTTATGAGAGCAGTTTTTGCGTTTCTCAGGGAAGTTACGACAGCTTTGAAATTAGGATACTTTTTTGTTACCTCCTTAGCCATTTCTCGAAAACCTTGTGTTTGAGTAATATCCATTTTCCTGCTGATATCCACTCCCTTTACCTCATAACCCAATGCTGCCGAGAAATCTTCTTCATTGCCCATCATTACATGAACCAAAGGAGCAATTTTCTGGTTGACTTCTCTTGCTCTTTTCTGCCCTCCTATGTCTTTCCAGAGTGAGGCTCGATAATTAAGGTCATAGGAAATTATGGTACCGGCCTTCTTAGCAGCTTCTATAGCCTCAATAATCACCTCAGGAGTCGTTTCGGAAAGAGCAGCGTAGATACCACCAGTATGAAACCATTGTGCTCCTTCTTCTTTGAATATTTTATTCCAGTCAATATCTCCTCTTTTTAATTGAGAAGCCGGAGTATGACCCCGGTCATATTCTGTCCTAGCAGTTCTTACTCCATAGCCTTTTTCTGTCCAGTTCAATCCCAGGTGAGCCTTCCTTCCCACACCATCAAAGGGAACCCACAATATATAACTTAAATCAATCCCCCCTTGCATCATTAAATCCTCACATAAATGTCCCACCTCAGAGTCGGGAAGCGCTGTTACTACAGTCGTATTTAGCCCGAATACCTTTTTGAGAGCTCTGGTTACATTATATTCTCCCCCACCTTCTGAGGCAGTAAAAGTTCTTGCTGTTCTTACTCTTCCCTCATCGGGGTTTAATCTAATCATAACCTCTCCCAATGAAACCGCTGCATACTTACAATCCTGGCTGGATCTGATACGTAATTCAGTCATTCTTTCGCTCCTTTTTTAGTTATTTATCCATTCTTACTTCTGGGCGACCTTTGAGCATCCACTCAGTGTGAAATGTGCCTTCTTTATCTACTCTTCGATAAGTATGCGCTCCAAAATAATCTCTTTGTGCCTGAATGAGGTTGGCTGGCAGTCGAAGAGTCCTATAACTATCAAAATAAGTCAGAGCTGAACTAAAACCAGGTACGGGTATACCTAACTCGGTTGCCACAATGACAACTTTGCGCCACTTATTCTGGACTTTTTCAACTGCTTCTTTAAAGTAAGGGTCTAATAACAGATTAGATAGGTTCGGCTCTCGCTGGAAAGCCTCATTAATCCTGTGAAGAAATTTAGCCCGAATAATACAACCACCTCTCCAGAGCATACTAATTCTGCCCAGGTCAAGATGCCAGTTATATTTTTTGGCCGCCTCCCTCATTAGAGAAAAACCTTGAGCATAAGAGCAGATTTTGGCTGCATATAGAGCCTGTTTAATGGCTTCCAGCAGGCCCTCTTTATTACCCTCGTATTTTTTATGGGGACCCTTAATCACTTTCGCCGCCTGAATTCGCTCCTTCTTAATGGCTGAAATACATCGGGCAAATACAGCCTCAGCAATAGTTGAGGCAGATACTCCTAAATCCAGTGCTGATTGGCTGGTCCATTTGCCAGTACCTTTTTGAGCTGCTTCATCAAGAATCATTTCCACTAAAGGATTCCCTGTAGCGTCCATTTGGGTAAAGATGTTAGCAGTAATTTCAATCAAATATGAATTTAGCTTACCCCGATTCCACTGGGCAAAAGTTTCTCCTAACTCTTTAGCACCCATTCCTAAAACATTCCTCATCAAACTATATGCCTCAGAAATAAGCTGTATATCGCCGTACTCAATACCATTATGGGTCATTTTGACATAGTGGCCAGCACCATCACCTCCAATATAACTGCAGCAGGGAACACCATCAACTTGGGCAGCTATCCTAGTAAAGATTGGTTCTACTAGCTTGTAAGCCCCTAGTTGACCGCCCGGCATAATAGAAGGACCCTTCAAAGCTCCTTCTTCACCTCCGCTAACTCCAGTACCAATATAAAGAATACTTTTTTCAGCAAGATACCTGTTGCGCCGTATAGTATCCTTAAAAAATGAATTACCAGCATCAATAATTAAATCACCACCTTTTAGATAAGGTGAGAGTTTACCAATAAAATCATCTACTGGCCTACCTGCCTTGACCATTAGTATTATTTTCCTGGGGGTCTCCAGGGTCTCAACTAATTCCTCTACAGTGTGAGTCCCTACTATATTCTTTCCCCTGGCCTCTTCGACTAGAAATTCATCCACTCTCTCCACGGTTCTATTGAAAACCGCTACCGAATATCCATGTCTTTCTATATTGAGAACTAAATTCCTACCCATCACCGCTAAACCTATGAGGCCTATGTCACACTTTCTCATTCTAGAATCTCCTTTCTGTATATCCGTATTTTTCGGACAAATTAGCATCTAACAAGGAAAAGGGCAAAAAAGTTGCAACAAATTCGAGCAGGTTTCTTTCTTTTATTCTTCTAGAGGAAGTTTCACCATTTTCCCAGTCTTTGCGGATTTGTACATTGCCCTGATTATCTCTAATGATTTTCTTCCCTCCAATCCATTGACAAGAGGTTCTCTGTCTTCTTTTACCGCCTCCACAAAGTCCTTTATCTGAAGCTTATGATTCTCAATAGAATGATGAGTTGGGTCCAAGGAGGTATCTCCAAGTTTTTTATCTTTAAATTCTCTCACTTTCTCCTCTTCCTTCTTTTCTTTTTCCTGGTCAATAAAATTCCATAATTTTATCTTATCTCCTTCAAAAATCACCGTCCCCTTTTCCCCATGGATTTCCAGCTTTCTCGGCAGCCCCGGATATATAGCTGTACTTCCCTCTATAACTCCCATTGCTCCGCTCTTAAACCTCAAAGCTGCCACTGCAACATCCTCTACTTCTATTCTATGAATTGCTGTATCAATAAATGCATAAAGAGTATCCACTTCTCCCATAAACCACTGCAGCAAATCTATAGTATGAATTGCCTGGTTTATAAGTGCTCCTCCCCCCTCCTTATCCCATGTTCCCCTCCAGGCGGCGCTATCATAATATTCCTGGGTGCGAAACCACTTTACATAAGCATCTCCCATGGTTAATTTTCCAAAGTCACCCTTATCTATGGCCTCCTTTATTCGCTTAACATCCCTGTTGAAGCGAGATTGAAAAATTACTCCCAATTTTATCCCTGCTTTCTCGCAGGCTCTTATCATCCTGTCCGCCTCTTTTAAATTTATAGCTATCGGCTTTTCCACCAGCACATGCTTCCCTTCCTCTGCTGCAGCAATCGTCATCTCCTCGTGAAGAAATGGTGGAGTACATATATTCACTACATCTATATCTTCTCTTTGCAATAGCTTATAATAATCCGTATACCATGCCTTAACACTAAACTTCTCTGCAAAAGGCTTAGCTGTCTTTTCTCTTGTAGTAGCTACTCCTATAAGCTCAGCTTCATCTAATTGGGATATCGCCTCGGCATGAAGTGGACCAATCATACCTCCTCCAATTACCCCAAACCTTATTTTGTTCATTTAAAATCCTCCCTGCTCATAATATAGACTATTCCAAATTAAAAAATCTTGCTTGATTTTCATACATCAATGCTTTTACCGCTCTTATCCCACCATCATAGGTCATCTGTCCGCTTAAGACAAGTTTTCCCACCGCTCTACAAATTACTCTGTCAAAAACCTCAAATCTCTTTATTCCCTGCAAAGGATCCCCCTGGTAACGATCTCCTGGCCCATCTACCCTCCTGTGTTGACAAAAATCCGCATCTAATATATATTCGAAGTAATTTTATGCCAAAATTTTATAAGGTAGAAGTCATAGGAAAAGGGCCTTCTTACAGGGTAAAGAGAGGAGTAAGTAATGAGTAAACCTAAAATGAAAGTGTCAATTATCGGAGCTACGGGTTATACGGGAGCAGAGCTGGTTAAGATCCTGTTGAGACATCCTCAAGTGGAGATAGACATGATAACCTCTCAAAGTTTTGCCAATAAGAAAATTTCAGAGGTTTATCCCTGGCTTACTACAGATCTGGTGTGTCAAGAGCTTAATATAAATAAAGTCGCCT
>DAOWIY010000089.1 GCA_030640665.1 Clostridia bacterium | reverse complement strand
TCCCTTAATCCAGAAGGACCAATAGCTCCCGGATCCTTTCCCCCGTGTCCAGGATCTAACACTATCTTATAAACGTTCTCCTCTTCTCTTCGACGAAGTAGAAGTGAAGAAATAGCATCTTTCTCGTAAGGCTTTTCTTCAGTCTCTTCTTCCTCTCGAACCTGAGCAGCAAAAAGCGAAGATGAGGAAGGCGTCCCCTTTTTTAACAGCTCTACTATCAAATCCTTCCCCCTTACCTCGATAACCAACCTCCGAGGATCTTCTAAAAAGATGTTGTAAGTATAATCGGGGGAAGCCAAATCTAAAACTATCTTCACCACACTATCAAGTTCTTGCTCTAGATAAACTCCTTGAACAAATCTATCTTCTACTTTGAACTCGTACTTATCTCCTACTTTAACCTCTTTTCCTTGAAAAGGAAGAAGAACAGCGGGAAAGAGATTGATAAATAAACGTGGATGGCTTGATGACTTGCTTATTTCATGTACACACACAGTTTTCTCGGCTTTTTCCAGAACTATCTGAGTATGGGTAGGGTAGGAATGAAATTCTGGTTTTCTTCCAACCCCATAATCCTGCTCAGCTCCTGCTGGATGAGCAAGTAAAAACAAACAAAAAAGAAAAATCCAGCTCCTTATATATTCCGTAAAACAGTTCTTACTGTTTATATATCCCGTAAAACAGTTCTTACTGTTTCTAATTCTGCTAATCCTGTCCATTCTCTTTTCTCTATCCCACAACTATTTGCAATTCCGGATCCCTGCAAATATCCTTAAGCTTTGACTTTGACCTCAGGTTTGACCTTTTCCTTCTTTTCTTTCAGAAGACCTAACTTCTCCCTTATCTTCTGCTCTATTTCCTCTCTAAGAGAAAAGTTTTTCTTCTCCTTAAGAAACTCTCGAGCCTTTTCTTTTCCCTGTCCCAATTGAGTATTTCCGTATGTATACCACGTTCCTGATTTCTCAATAACTCCCAGTTCTTCTCCCATATCCAGTATACTTCCTTCTCTGGAAATCCCCTCCCCAAACAAAAGATCAAACTCAGCACTGCGAAAAGGAGGAGCAAGTTTATTCTTAACTACTCTTACCTTCGTTCTATTGCCTATCTGCTGTTCCCCTTTCTTCAAAGAAGCCTTCCTTCTAACATCTATTCTTACGGAGGCGTAAAATTTGAGAGCTCTACCTCCCGGAGTAACTTCAGGATTACCAAACATTACCCCGATTTTCATTCTTAACTGATTAACGAAAATAGTGCAGGTTTTAGAATTGCTTATAGCTCCTGTTAATTTACGGAGGGCCTGAGACATAAGTCTAGCCTGAAGACCCACGTGAGAGTCTCCCATCTCTCCTTCCAACTCAGCCCGGGGAACAAGGGCGGCCACTGAATCAATTATGATTACATCCAGGGCATTGCTGCGTACTAAAAGCTCGGTAATTTCCAGAGCCTGTTCGCCAGAATCTGGTTGTGAGATGAGAAGATTCTCCGTATCTACCCCCAACCTTTTAGCATAACTAGGATCCAGGGCGTGTTCAACATCAACGAAAGCCGCTATCCCTTCTTTTTTTTGAGCCTCAGCAGCAATGTGTAAAGCCAGTGTAGTTTTACCAGAACCCTCCGGGCCAAATATCTCCACCACTCTTCCCCTGGGCACACCTCCTATCCCCAGAGCTGCGTCCAAAGCAATGCTTCCCGTAGGAATAACCTCTACATCCATACGAGCTGCTCTTTCCCCCAGACGCATAAGTGAACCCTTGCCAAACTGGCGCTCAACCTGACGCATAGCTGTATCCAAAGCCTTTATCTTCTCTTCTTTCATTATTTGCTTTCTCCTTTCAAGGGAATTCGTTCAAGAAGAGTATAAATAGACCCTTTAGGGGTAAGCCGACTCTCGATTACACTGATATTCCTTATCTCCATCCCTCCTCCCTCTATCCCCTTATATTTTAAGACGAGATCTCTTAATTTTCCTTTTTTCTTTAAAACCTTCACCCTTCCCAGTGTCAGGTGAGGTACCCATTTCCTTCTTTCTTTGGCAAAACCTTGCCTGGCTAGCTCTTCCTCCAATTGCCTCGCTAAAGTCTCCAGGTTATTTTCTCCTCCCTCTATCCCTACCCAGATAACTCTAGGAGAGGGGGAATCAGGAAACACCCCTGTTCCCTTGATTTTTATTTTAAAGGAAGAGAATTTAGCAGCTACCTCTCGGCTTGCCTGTAGAACCTTCTTTAATTCCTCTTTTCTTATCTCCCCTAAAAATTTTAAGGTAAGATGAATCAAAGAAGAATCTACCCATTTTATTTTATCCCCTGTTCCCCTCAACCTCTCCTGTAACTGAGCTAATTCCTCCCTGATAGATTCAGTTAACTCTACAGCAATAAATACTCTCATCTCTCGCAATCATTGAACCTATAAAGGTTTCCACTAAATCTTTACCACAAACTTAAGTACGTTTCTGTTATTTCTGTCTTATAGTAATAGTACGGCCATTTTTACCTTATACTATAGTATCATTCTAAGATGTCAATACCTGCCTCAATTTTCTCTCTTATTTTCTTCTTCTCACCATTCACTATTCACCACTTTTTCCTTCAATTATCAAAGTAAACTCCCCTCTCGGCTCTTTTTTCTCAAAAACTACCTCTACTTCACTTACCTTCCCTCTTATTATCTCCTCAAATTTTTTGGTAAGTTCCCTGCCAATAGCTATATAACGGTCTCCCATAATTTTTCTAATCTCAGGAAGAATCTTTCTTATCCTATGGGGAGCCTCGTAGAGAACAATGGTTCTTTTCTCATCCTTTAATTGACTTAGCTTCTTTACCCGCTCAGCCTTTCTCCTTCCCAGAAATCCTTCAAAGACAAAACTCCCCGTAGGAAGGCCAGAGGCAACCAAGCCAACAGCCAAGGCAGTGGGACCAGGAATAGGAACAATCTTAATCCCTTCCTTCACTGCCTCTTTTATAAGATGAGAGCCAGGATCAGATATTCCAGGCATCCCTGCTTTACTCACTAAAGCAATATCTTCTCCCCCTTTCAAACACCTGATTAGATAAGGAGTTTTTTTCAACTGATTTTGCTCATAAAAGCTGGTCAGAGGAGTATGGATATCATAATGAGATAATAGTTTACGAGTGTGCCTGGTATCCTCACAAGCGATAAGGTTTACCTCTTTTAGTATCTGAAGAGCCCTCAAACTAATATCCTTTAAATTTCCTATAGGGGTTCCCACTGGATACAAAACACCATTTTCCACCTCGCTTCTCCTTTTCCCATTCACCATTCCATATTCACCAAATACTATTTTGGGCGCAGGAGTTTTAACCCTGAAGAAATCAAATTGAGATGATAGTCAAACTTAACTTTTCTCTCCAGCATCTCTCTCACCGATACTTTCTCTCGAACAAATCTAAAGATCTTATCTATTTGTTTATCAGTGAGCTTTCTTAAAACCTTCCTTGCCCATTGGCCCATCTTCAATTCCTTCCCCAGCTTGGATCTCCACAATCTTTCATATTGAAGAAGCCCTCTTTGACTTAAATCGCCTTTAGAAAAAGCTTTTTGGAGAACATGAACCGCTATCTCAGAGCACAAAAGACCATAGAAAATACCACCCCCAGTGGTGGTTTTTACCTGACCAGCCGCTTCCCCTACTGCGAGAATACGATCTTCAACGCTTCTCTTAGCTGCTCCACAGGCTATTCTTTTCTGAACAATGCGAGGATTTTCTTGCTTGATTCTTCCAGCAAATCTCATCTTGAGAAATTCCTCAAGATGAGAAACCCCTTTGCTCTCAGCTAGAACCCCTATCCTTGCCCACCCGTTACCCAGAGGTACCGCCCAGGCAAATGATCCTGGTGAAATTTGCCTGCCCACATAAATCTCAGTTTGCCTGAGGTCCTTAACTTCCACCTCAGTCTGAGCCCCTTTAAGAAAAGAAGGGGGTACACCCAGCCCCAAACTTCTTTGGAGCCGGTAATTAACCCCTGTGGCTAAGATAACAAGCTTTGCCCTTAAGGTTTCCAAAGAATCTCTCTGCCTGTGCCTGCCTGTGCCTGCCTGTGCCTGCCTGTGCGCTGCACGCAGACCCTCATTCCAGGACTCTACCTCAACAAAGTCCTTGTACGTATTGATTCGGCGAACTTGCTTTCCTAAATGGACATCCACTCCCTTTCTTTGGGCAGCTTGTAAAATCTCCTTATCGAATATGTCCCTATCTACTACATAAGCCAGAGTATCAGAAGGCGTGTAATCTATGGTGAGAAGAGATGGTGAGAAAAAAACTATAGATTTTATTTCAGAAATTATAGCTCTTTGAGGCAGGTTAAACCGCTCAAAAGCTTCTGTGCCGATAACGCCTGTGCAAATGACATCCTTACCCACCTCAGCATCCTCTTCTATCAGCACCACCCCAAAACCCACCTCAGCAAGTTGATAAGCAGTATAAGAGCCAATCGGCCCAGCTCCCACCACTAGGACATCATACATAGCAAATCCTTACCTTCTCCCTCTCAGTATTATTTCCGTACTCATAAAAAATATATTTAAATCCATCCCCAACGACCAGTTATTTATATAAGCCAAATCATACTTTAATTTATTCTCAGCCGATGTTTCATACCCACCGTATAACTGAGCCAGCCCGGTGATGCCTGGTTTAACAACAAACCTTCGCCAATAACCTGGAACATTACGCTTAAACTCCTCCACAAACACTGGCCGTTCTGGTCTAGGTCCTACCAGGCTCATCTCACCCTTTAAGATATTGAAAAATTGGGGCAATTCATCCAGATGTAGCTTTCGAAGAAAATTTCCTAGCCGGGTAATCCGCTCATCATCTCTTTTGGCTAACATGGGGCCGGTTTCAACTTCTGCATCCTTATGCATAGAACGAAATTTATAAACATTATAAATCTTACCCTTCAATCCCACTCTTTTCTGTTTATATAAAACAGGCCCTTTTGAATCTATCTTTATGATTATGGAAATTAAAAGTATGAGGGGAGTAAATAAAAGAAGAATCGGAAGGGAAAAAGCTATATCTACTCCTCGCTTCACAGCTCTATCTTTTCTTGTAAGAGGCTCACTTTTTAATCTCATTAAAGGAATATCTCCCAGATGGGTTATTTCCACTTTCCCCATCATAAGTTCATACAGTCCAGGCACTATCCAGATATTTAGCCCTTCTGCTTGGGAATGGAAAACAATATCCAGGATTTTTTCGCGGGATAGATTTGAATCAACAATAATAACTTCACTTGCTTTTTTCTCTCGCACTATTTTCCTTAAATCAACCAACTCATCTTTCCTTTCTCTTTCACCCTTTATCCAACCAACAACTTGTCCCTTAGGAAAAGAGCGACGTCTAATTTCTTCCATAACCTTCTTTCCTTCTTTTGACCCTCCAATAACCAGGAAACGCTTAGGGGGTGCTTTTTTTTGTTTAATATAGAATAGATAAGAATGCCAGCCAGAAATTAACAAGATATTAAAGGCCCAGGAAATAACAAATACTGTGCGGGGAAAGGGAAGGGTGCGAAGATAAAAGCTTAAAGCAATTATGATTATAGAACTTGTGCTTACAGCAAGAAAAACCGAATAAAAAATATCAAAAGCATCTGCTTCCTCATCTTCCTCATATAGTCCCATAAAGTAGAAAGTAGAAACCCTAATAAGGGTAATCCACGGTACCACTTCCAGATATGCTCTAAAGTTAACTGCTGGAATTCTACCACCAAACCGAACCAGAAAGGCTAGAATGGTAGCGATATTTATCAGAATTGCATCATACAAAACTGAAATAGGTAAGGAAATTTTCTTCAAAGGAACTTTGTTGTCCAAGAATTCCCTCCTTCTCCTCAACAGTAGCTTCCCAATCTATTCAATCTTTATAGACCTCCAAAATTTCTCTCAACCATTAGTTCTTTAGTAAACTTTCCTTCCACACGCTTACCTTCACCTTTCTAAAATTTTATCGAACCTTTTGCCAGGTAGGTTTTTGTTTACCTAAAATTGATTTGAATATACCCAAAACTACAGCTAAATTAATTGCACAAAAATAATACGTTATATTAATCAGTTTATTGGACTTTTCTCCCTTTTTCTCCTTAAAGTAGCCCCAAATCCCTAAAGAATAAAAAGTAATCTGAACTACTAATAAACCTAAATATAGAGATTTACCTAGCAAGAAAAAATTAATTAAAAATATTAACGCTAAAAATAAACCGACCAACCACCTTAAAATCTTATGAGAAATTAATTGAAAAACCAAAAGAAACTGTCTTTTTTTAAAACTATCTTTAAGTAAAATCAAAGTACTTGTCCAAACCCAACCAACAATTCTTGTCTTTCTTTTAAATTCTTCTTTAATGGTTTTCGAAGTCTCCTCAAAAGAAACTGCTTCCGGCTCCCAAACTACTCCGTATCCCTGTTGAGCAACTCTGATAGGTAGCTCAAAGTCATCTCCTCGATATTTAGAAAGGGGAAAATATAACTTCTTTTTTATAGCATAAATTGAACCATTAGCACCTAAAACTGACTGGATTTTGCTCTCTAATCTCTTTATAAATACTTCGTATCTCCAATATAGTCCTTCACTTTCTCCAGCTGTTTTTTCTTCAGAATTAACATATTTCAATTCACCGGAAACACAGCCAATATAAGGATCATTAAAATTTCTAACTAATTTTTTAATCGCATCCTTTTTAAATATTCCATTAGCATCGGTAAAAGCAACAATTTCACCAGAACAATTTGGAATAGTTCTAAAAATACTGTATTGCTTCCCTTTTCTTCCAGAATAATCAAACAGTTTAACTCCCTTATCTTTATATTCTTTAACAATTTT
>DAOWIY010000084.1 GCA_030640665.1 Clostridia bacterium | reverse complement strand
TCGGCAAATATTATAAATTCTGAGCCTTCTATAGGCAGTGGTCTTCTTCTGCCGCTGGCATCAGGTTCACCAAGCTTCATCTTAATACATTCCATCTTAACTTTCTCTTTATTTCGGCTTAACTTGATAGGGGCAGCTAAAAAATGAATCTTCACCCCTTCTTTTTTGGCTTCATCAACCTCAACATTATAGGCTGGCATCTCCTTCTCAGTTCGCCGATAGAGAATAGTTACCTCTTTTACACCCAGTCTAAGAGAGGTTCTAGCGGCATCAACGGCTGTATTGCCACCACCGATAACAACTACACTCTTACCCACATTCAAACTTTTTCCTGAAACAATATCTTTAAGAAATTCTATCCC
Organism: Clostridia bacterium; assembly: GCA_030640665.1. Classification (GTDB taxonomy): domain Bacteria; phylum Aerophobota; class Aerophobia; order Aerophobales; family AE-B3A; genus JAUWRC01. The sequence continues at coordinate 15,258 of DAOWIY010000084.1, read as the reverse complement.
CCAAAGAACACCATCGGTATCTTCTCCTTCGACCCTCATTCTGGCCGAATTCTGAGCCCCTATGGTTAAAAGTATAGCCCCGAACCCATCACTTTTAAGGCTATCTATAGTCATATCCTTCCCTAAAGCTAGACCGTATTTAACTTCGGCTCCTAAATCAATAATGGCTTGTACTTCTTTATCCAGTACTGATTTGGGAAGGCGGTAGGAAGGTATTCCATATTGAAGCATTCCACCAGCTTTTGCCTGAGCCTCAAAAATTGCTACTTTATGGCCCGCTTGAAGTAAAAAATAGGCCGCGGTAAGTCCTGCGGGGCCGGCTCCTATTATGACAACCTTATGGCCGGTTTCTTTCGCTATACTGGGTAAATAAACTTTTTTATTATTCAGATCCCTATCAGCGGCAAATCTTTTGAGAGAACAGATAGAAACAGGCTCTTCAAGACAATTCCGGCGGCATTCGGCCTCGCAGGGTCTTGGACAAATACGACCCAGGGAAGCAGGTAAAGGAATGCTCTTTTTAATAAGTTTAATCGCTTCCTCGTCTTCTCCTCTAGCAATATGAGAAAGATACCCTTGAACATCACAACCAGCAGGGCAAGCAATTTGACAAGGACTCACGCAATCACCCGAGTGTTCGGAAAGGAGTAGTTCAAGGCAAAGCTTTCGGGTCGCTCTGATATTATCAGAGTCGGTTATTATCCTCATTCCTTCATCAACGTAAGTACTACAGGCACGGACAAGATTTTCTTCCCCTTCTACTTCAACTACACAAACTCCACAAGATGCAAATGGCTCTAAACCAAGATAATAACATAAGGTAGGGATAAATATCTCATTCTTCTTTGCTGCCTCTAAAATAGTAGAACCTTCTTCGGCGCTTACTTTTCTGTCATTAATGGTTAAATTAATCTTGCCCATTGTTATTCTACTTCTATAGCTTCAAATTTACAGACCTCTATACAACTGCCGCAGCGTACACACTCCTCATCATTAATAATATGTGCTTTTTTCCTCTCACCAGAGATCGCCTCTACAAAACACACTTTCTTACAAGCACCGCATCCAGTACATTTTTCATGATTTATCTTATAGGTAATAAGCTCTTTACATTTAGCTGCCGGACATCTTTTTTGATGTATGTGTGATTCATATTCCTCCCGAAAATATTTTAAGGTAGTGAGCACTGGATTGGGCGCAGTTTGGCCGAGCCCACATAAAGCATTAGCCTTAACTTTTTCCGCCAGTTCTTTTAAAAGTTCTATATCACCTTGGCACCCTTTTCCTTCAGTTATCCTGGAAAGTATCTCCAGCATCCGCTTTGTACCCACTCGGCAGAAGGTACATTTACCACAAGACTCATTCTGAGTGAAATTCAAAAAATATCTAGCCACATCAACCATACAGGTATCCTCATCCATGACCACAAGACCACCCGAACCCATAATTGCTCCCGTGCCTGTTACCGCCTCATAATCAATAACAGTATCCATCAAATCGAGAGGAAGACATCCTCCGGAAGGACCACCTATTTGAATAGCTTTTAATTTCTTACCTGTAGAAGTACCTCCTCCAATGTCATAGATGATTTCTCTTAAAGTAATACCCATAGGAACTTCCACTAAACCGGTATTTTTTATTTTGCCTACCAGGGAAAATATCTTTGTTCCCTTGCTTTTCCTAGTACCAATCTTTGAATACCAACTGGCTCCTCTGGCTATAATTAGAGGAACATTAGCCCATGTTTCAACGTTATTAATGACTGTAGGATGCCCCCATAAGCCACGATTTACTGGATAGGGCGGCCGAAGTTGGGGCATACCACGTCTACCCTCAATAGAAGCAATAAGAGCAGTTTCTTCTCCACAAACAAAGGCTCCTGCCCCTCGACTTATTTCTACAGTAAAGTCAAAACCGGACCCAAAGATATTCTCACCGAGAAATCCATATTCTTCAGCTTGTTTGACAGCTATTCCCATGTTCTTTATCGCTAGGGGATATTCATTGCGTGCATAGATATATCCTTTATTGGCTCCAATGGCGTAAGCTCCGATAATTATTCCTTCTAATACACTGTGAGGATCCCCTTCCAGAACACTTCTATCCATATAAGCACCAGGGTCTCCTTCATCAGCATTACAAATAATGTATTTAATCTCACCAGATGCCTTCCGACCAAACTTCCATTTCTTTCCTGTAGGAAAACCAGCACCACCCCTTCCTCGCAAACCAGCTTTGGTTATCTCTTCTATTATCTCTTCAGGCTTATACTGGGTAAGTGCTTTATACAAAGCACTATAACCGGCCCGAGCGATGTATTCCTCTATATTTTCTGGGTCAATAAAACCGCAATTTCTCATAGCGATTTTAATCTGTTTTTTATAGAAAGGGATATCCTCATATAAGGGTATTTCCTCTATCTCTTTTGGCAGACCATTCAAGGGATATGACCTTGTTACCCCTTCAATGAGGCACTCTTCCTTTTCTAGTTTGGCCAGTATCCATTCCTTCTTTATCTTTCCCTGAATCAACCAATGAATAGCCTCTTTTGCCTTTTTAGAATTCATTTCACAGTAAGATATTTTTGGCCATCCTGGCTTTATAATATCAACCAGGGGTTCTTTCTGACAGAAACCAATACACCCTGTTCGAGCCAGTATTATATCTAGCTTCTTTTCTTTGACTTCTTCTCTTATAGCCTGAAATACTTCCTGGGCCCCTGAAACAAGACCACAGGTAGCCATCCCCACAAGAACTTTGGTTTTACGAGGATAAATTAATTCTGTACTTTTCCCTTTAAGTCTATTAAGCTCTTTTAATGTTTTGATTTTTTTCATTCAACCAACTCCCTTTATATCTCCTATCTCTGATATTTGTTTGGGTTTCCTAAATACTCTGTTATCACTTGATATTCCTGAGAAGACATTTTTTCTTTTAGCCAGGGCAATCCTTTTGTTTCAAAGGGAATCAACGAATATAAAGATATTCCATATTCCTTTGCTCTTTGGCAAGCCCCTTGCTCTCTATCAATCAAAACACCGACATCCCTGCAGATAACATTACTCAAACCCCTACTCTCCACTTCATATTTTACTTGTTCAATAACAATAAGCTTGCTGTCAAATTTTGTAACTAAATCATCAACGACTATTATTTTATCTCCGTTTTTAAAATCACCTTCTACTAATGTATGCTCTCCATATTTTCCTATAGATGCTCGAAAGCCTTGCAAGGTCTTTGTCCCTTCCAGTTTTCTTGCAAAAGCAGAAGGTATCTCATGACAAAGCGCGATAGCAGTTGCTATTGGCAGTCCAGCCATAGCAACTCCTACTACTTTACTCACCCCTTTAGTCTCTTCCTTTATCATTTTTCCCATAGCATACCCTATTTTCTTCAAAAGTTTTGGATAAGAAGAAAGAGGACGCAGCTGAATGTAAAATGGACTCCAGATTCCCGAAATAAGAACCCAACCCTCAGGCTTGTCCCTATACCAGGTTTTTATCATTCCTCTCTCATAAAGAGAACATATTATCTCTTTGCCTAACTTCTCTTTCTCTAATTTCCAGGACATTTTAACACCTCATTCAAAAGGATAATTTTATAAAACCTTCGAGCTGCGTGTCGGTTATACTTAATCTTACGGAAAGAAATCCTTGTAGTCAAGTTTTTTAGCTCCATTATTTTTAGTCCCATCAAGAAAGTATTGGCATTTAGGAAGTTTACACAGCTGCCGAAGGACATTTTCTGAAGGAGCCTTATATATTCCGTAAAGCAATTCTGATTGCTTATAGCCGCTACCTTAACGAAGCTTCTGAGTGAAGGAAAAAGAAAGATTTACTGTTTGAGGAACGAAGTGACGAGTTTAAATCTTTCCCGTAGCGAAGAAACTGAGCAGAAATAATCTAAAGCGGATATACAGCGACAGAAGAAAATTGGCTAAATAGCCAAAGCTATTTACCCGAGCATATTAACTCGGGAAATGTCCTGAGGCATTTCTTGACTTTTTCTTCCATCTATAATACCATAACACGCCAATAACAAGTCAAGTTCGATTACTTTAAGTTATATGAAGTGACTGAACACAAGCACTGAGGAGGTGGTAAGAATATTCAATTAAATCTTTTAGAATAAGTTTAACAAGAGTTCTCTTATGTTTAATAATATTGTCACTGAAGAGGTTAGAATCACTATCTTGAGGAATTTCAATACGCTTGCCGGGCGAAAGTCGCCGCAGGCGGGACATTTTCTGAGGCTTATCTTGCTTCTACCTCCAAAAGAAACATTATTGGACAAAGAGAAATAAAGAAAAATAAGGAGGTTGGGATGCAAGGTAGTAAACTTTATGTAGGAAATCTTAGTTACTCTGTAACTAGTGAAGAGTTGGAAGAGCTGTTTTCCGGTCATGGTGAAGTTAAGCAAGTCAATATAATTCAAGGTAGAGGTTTTGGATTCGTTGAAATGTCTAGCCCATCGGAAGCTGAAAAAGCAAAAGAAGCATTGAACGGTTCCGATTTCAAAGGACGGAGCTTGAAAGTTGACGAGGCTCGCCCACCTAGAAGTAGAGAAAGAGAGGGTTATCAAAGATACTAGGAACAACGAAATAGAACTTACCCCCTCACCCTTCCCTCCCCCTCTAGGGAGAGGGAAGGGTGAGGGGGTGCGAGATACGAACAACGAGGTACGGAATGGGGTATGGATAGTAATCAAGACAGGGGATTAACCCGTCAATTGAGCGGTACTAGTGTATTCTGTATTGCTGCTGGCGCAATGATTAGTTCGGGCTTGTTTATTCTTCCTGGACTGGTTTATGCTAAAGTTGGACCAGCGGTGATTTTAGTCTATATTCTGGCCGGTATATTGATATTACCCGCCCTGTTTGCCAAGACTGAGCTGGCTACAGCTATGCCCAGAGCCGGTGGGAGTTATTTCTTTATTGAGCGCAGCATGGGCTCAGCAGCGGGTATAATAGGCGGACTTGCCAGTTGGTTCTCGCTCAGCCTTAAAAGTGCATTTGCCTTGATTGGCATTGGTGCATTTGCAACATTAATCAATCCAAATATTGCCAACTGGCAAATTAAACTTATTGCCGCCAGTTTCTGTGTATTTTTTATAATCCTTAACCTGACAAGCGTGAAGCTCACCGGTAGAGTTCAGATTTTTCTTGTAATTGTGCTTATCACTTTATTATCCCTGTACATCTTTCGTGGATCGATGTCCCTCAATGTTCACCGGTACACACCGTTTATGCCACTTGATAGGCGCGCATTGCTTGCAGCGATAGGTATGGTCTTTATATCATTTGGAGGATTGACAAAGGTTGCAAGCATCGCCGGAGAGGTCAGGAATCCGGCCAAGAATCTTCCCCAGGGAATGATATTGGCATTTTGTGTGGTAATGCTCCTTTACGGATTGACCATTTTTGTAACTGTGGGTTTACTTGATGGAGGCGAATTTGCCCATTCACTTACCCCTATATCAAGCGGTGGCTCTAAAATCTTTGGTACAACTGGCAGCGTAATTATGGCATTTGCAGCAATACTTGCTTTTGTTTCTACGGCCAATGCAGGAATACTATCTGCATCACGCTTTCCTATGGCCATGAGTGGTGATGGGCTTCTGCCGGAATTTTTTGCCAGGGCGAATAAGCGATTCAATACCCCCCATTTTTCTATAATATTTACCGGGATTTTTATGTTAACAGTTATACTCTTTCTGGACCTTGAAAATCTCATAAAAGTGGCCTCTACTATGAAAATTATATTGTTTATGTTGGTGATGCTGGCATGCATTATTATGCGTGAGTCGAAAATCCTGAATTATAAACCAGCATTCACCTCACCCTTATATCCCTGGCTGCCCATAGCAGGACTCATCGGTTGTGGTTTTTTCCTATATCAGATGGGTAGTGTAGCACTTTTGGCAACAGGTGCATTTATCCTTTTAAGCATTTTATGGTATAAGATTTATACTGGTGAGAGAACTATGCGCAAGTCTGCCTTGATACATATTGTTGAGCGTATTACTGCTAAAGAGATAGCCGGTGATTCATTAAGTACTGAACTGCGCGAAATTTTAAAAGAGCGTGATGAAATAGTTGAGGATAGATTTGATAAATTAGTGAAAAGATGTGAAATAATTGACATAGGTAAACAAACCACACTTACAGAATTTTTCAGGATTGTAGCTAAGAAACTCGCTAAGCGATTAAATATTGATGAGCGGCAATTGCTCAATTCCCTTACGGCACGTGAGAAGGAGACGACAACAGTAATACGACCTGGGCTGGCCATTCCACATATAACTATCGATGGTAAGCATAAATTCGAGTTGATTATGGCAAGATGTGAGGCCGGTATTAATTTCACCGAGGAGCTGCCACCTGTTTATGCTGCCTTCATATTAGTTGGTTCGCCTGATGAAAGGAACTTTCACCTGCGTGCATTATCAGCAATTGCACAAATTGTACAAGATATAGATTTTGACAAGGACTGGCTGCGTGCTAAAAATATTGAGGAATTGCGCGATATCATACTTCTGGCAAAAAGGCATCGTAAAAAGGAACTATAAAAAATGAATTCTTCCTCAGAACAAGGTAAAAATCAAAACCCCTTTGAAGTTGCACAAAGACAGTTGAATGAGTGTGCAAAGGTTCTCAAATTAGATGCAAATGTACATGCAATTCTTCGAGTTCCCATACGTGAACTTCAAGTATCGCTGCCAGTTCGTACGGATGAACAGGAATTATGAATCTGCAAAGAAAATTGTGGTTAGGAGTATGGGTGAGCTTAATTCTCGTATTGGGAATTAGTTCTTTACTTTTTTTACGGCAAGCCGCCAAGAAAGAATTAACCCTGGCTACTACTACCAGTACAGAGAACTCAGGACTTTTAGATGTGCTTCTTCCTTCCTTTGAAAAGAAATACGGAGTCAAGGTTAAGGTAATTGCTGTAGGTACAGGAGCAGCTATGAGGATAGCCAAAGATGGCAATGTAGATGTAATCCTGGTACACGCCCGTAGTTTAGAGGACGAATTTATAGCAGGAGGTTATGGGACGAAGAGATACCAGGTGATGTACAATGATTTTGTCATTGTGGGGTCTCCTGAAGATACGGCGAAAATTAAAGATGAAAGAGATGTATTAGCTACCTTGAAGAAAATAGCTACAAGTAAGTCCGGCTTTGTTTCTCGGGCAGATAAATCAGGAACTCATGTTAAAGAAATGGCACTTTGGCAGATGGCAGAAATTAAACCAGAAGGAAGCTGGTACATTCAATCAGGCAGCGGAATGGCTTCCACTTTGCGTATCGCTAATGAAAAAAAGGCTTATACCCTCACTGATCGAGGTACCTACCTTGCCCATCAAAAGGAGCTGAATTTAGCCATTCTTCATCAGGGAGATGAGCGTCTTTTTAATTCCTATGGTGTTATTCCTGTTTCCCCCCAGAAATATTCATCGGTAAAATATGATCTAGCCCTCAGGCTTGTAGAATATATTACGGGTAAAGAAGGCCAGGATATTATCAAGCAATATGGGATAGATCAATTCGGACAGCCTCTGTTTATACCTAATGCTGAATCGAATGGGTGAATGGTATTTCGTGAATGGTGATAAGGGAAGCAAAATTGTGTGTTGAAAAAGACAGTTTTGAGTTCTAGGCCCTAAGTCCGAAGTCTTAAGAGAAGTGTTGAAAAGACAGCGGAGAAAAAAGAAAGCTTGTATAAGATGATAGAAATAGTGTCTTTTCTGGATGGGGAAGTTCTGGGAATTGTCCTTCTTTCCTTTCGGGTTTCTTTGACCGCCATTGCTTTATCTTGTTTGCTCAGCCTGCCTCTGAGTCTTTTACTTGCCTTAAAGAATTTCCCTGGTAGGCGAGTAATTATTAGTATAATAAATAGTCTATTGGCTGTTCCAGCGGTAGCTATTGGATTAGTTGTTTACCTTTTTCTTACTCGCCGCAGTCCTTTGGGAGCTTTAGGTTTACTTTATAGTCCCTGGGCTATGATTATAGCTCAAGGACTTTTGGCTATTCCTATAATTACTTCTTTAGCTCTGGCTGCTTTTCAGAGTGTAAGTAGACAGATCAGAGAAACAGCTATTACTTTGGGAGCAAGTAGCCATCAATTTATTTTGACTATTTTCAGGGAATCAAGATATTCTCTAATAGCTGTTTTGATCATGGGTTTTGCTCGTGTAATTGGGGAGACAGGGATGACCATGATGGTAGGAGGAAATATTAAAGGAAGTACCCGGGTTATGACTACGGCTATAGCCCTGGAAACAATGAAGGGAAATTTTGAGCTGGCTATAACTCTGGGTATTATTCTTTTGGCAGTTTCTCTTTTGATAGGAGTTCCCTTACAGCTTTTGCAAGGGGCGGGAAAAAGATGAGGATTAAAACAGAGGCTATAGGCAAAACTTTCAACGGAAAGGAAGTTTTAAAAAACATTAGTTTAGAGATTGAAGAGAACAGAATTAGCTGTTTTCTTGGCCCCAATGGAGTAGGTAAGACCACCTTGCTGCGCATCTTAAATCTTTTGGAAAGACCTTCTCAAGGAAAGATTTACTACGATGGAAAAATTTACCAGAGAATAGATAGATTATCCCTGCAGCGGCGTATGGTCCTGGTAGCACAGAATCCTGTAATGTTTGATACCTCTTTGTACCATAACGTCTCTTATGGTTTGAGGGTGAGGAGAGTGAAAGATACTAAAAGAAAAATAAAACAGGCCTTAGAAATGGTTAAACTTTCCGGGATGGAAAACCGTTCTGCTCTTACTTTATCTGGTGGAGAGATGCAGAGAGCAGCTTTAGCCAGAGCTTTAGCAATTGAGCCAGAGGTCTTATTTTTAGACGAACCTACCCATAACCTAGATCCGCTAAGTAAGGAAATAATAGAGGATCTAATTCTTCGCTCAAAGGCTGAATCCAGAAGAACAATTGTTCTGTCTACTCATGACCTTTTACAGGCAGAAAAACTGAGCCATAAAGTTTATCTTTTAAAGGAGGGAAAGATAATTCAGGAAGGTAAGGCCAAAGAATTCTTTGCTTTTCCTTCTTCCTCTTTTTCAGCAGAATTTCTGGGAATTGAGAATTTATTCAAAGGAAGACCCATCCAGAGGAATGGCTTCTCTTTTCTAGATTTAGGTAAACTCAAGATAGAGATTTCTCCCCTAGAAAAAATAAAGCAGAAAGATGAGGTGTATGCTTCTCTTAGAGCAGAGGAAATTCTGGTATCAAGTCAGCCTCTTGTCTCCAGCGCTCGCAACTCTTTTCAAGGAAAAGTTATAAAAATGAAGAATAAGGGAGGGTTGGTTGAGCTAACCGTTGACTGTGGAATTCCCTTTACAGTTGTGCTTACTAAAAGATCAAAGGATGATCTGAATCTTGAACTGGGAAAGAAAGTTTATCTTACTTTCAAGGCTTCCGCCGTACACCTAATGGATAGCGGGTAGCGTTTAGGAGTAAAAATGATTAGTTTAGAGAAAGCTCTGCAGATTGTTTTATCTGAAGTTAGCAAAATTAGGCTCTTGCCTCCTGAAGAAGTTGGTATTTTATCTTCTTTGAGTCGCACTTTAGCCGAAGATGTCTATGCCCATTTTAATATTCCTGGATTTGATCGAGCAGCTATGGATGGCTATGCCTTAGTGGCGCAGGATACAAGTTCTGCTGCTCTGGATAGGCCATCCCTCTTGGAGGTGATTGCTGATCTACCAGCAGGATATCGAACGGACAAGGTAGTAGATAAGGGTAAAGCTATTAGAATTATGACAGGGGCACCTTTGCCTGAAGGGGCTGATGCGGTGATAATGGTGGAGGATACAGAAACTGAAGAAAATAAGGTAAAGGTTTTTAAAAAGGTAAAAATAGGAGAAAATATAAGTTTTGCCGGAGAGGATGTAAAAAAGGGAGAACTTATCCTACCCGGAGGAAAATTTATTCGAGCGGCTGAGGTAGGGATGCTTGCCTCTTTGGGTAAAAAAAAGATTCTGGTGAGAAGAAAACCCAGGATAGCTATTGTATCTACCGGCGATGAGTTGGTAGAAACTGGAAAAAATTTAGGGAAAGGAAAGGTTTACGACAGTAATTCTTTTGCTCTTTTCTCTCAAGTTGTCCTCAGTGGAGGAGAACCCCAGCGACTGGGCATTGTTCAGGATAAAAGAGAAGATCTTATGGCCAAAATTAGAGAAGGTCTTTCCTTCGATATTCTCATTCTATCGGGGGGTGTCTCTATGGGTGAGTATGATCTGGTGAAAGAAGCTATGGAGAATACAGGGGTAAAGATGCTTTTCTGGAGGGTAGCCGTAAAGCCAGGAAAGCCTACATTTTTTGGGGTAAGGGGAAATACTCTTGTCTTTGGTTTACCTGGTTATCCAGTCTCTTCTATGATTAACTTTGAGAATATGGTCAGGCCAGCTATTTTTTCTATGCTTGGCCGAAAAGATTGGCAAAGAATTAAGGTAAGAGCTATTCTTAAGGGAACAGTCAAAAAAAAAGGGAAGAGAAAGAATTTTATCCGAGTTAAGCTCCTAAGAGAGGGGGGAAAATACTGGGCTCTCCCTGCTCCTTCTCAAAAATCAGGAGTTTTGAAGTCAATGGTCTGGGCTAATGGGCTACTTATTTTACCTGGTGAGGTAGAAAGAATAGAAAAAGGAAAAGAAGTTTTAGTGGAGCTTCTAGGATGAAGATTAATTATTTGCGAGTATCTGTTACTGATTGCTGCAATCTAAACTGTATTTACTGCCGACCTCTTTCGCTGGCAAATCATGTCCCGCGCAGTAAACTTTTGCGATTTGAGGAAATAAGAGATTTTGTAGCTCTAGCCGTCCAATGGGGAATAGATAAAGTGAGGATTACCGGCGGAGAACCATTGGTCAGAAATAATATCGTTAACTTAGTGGAAATGCTCAGTCAGATAAAAGGAATAAGAGATTTGACTATGACCACTAATGGAGTGAGGCTAGAGGAATTTGCTCAAGAGCTAAAGCAGGCTGGCCTATCTCGCATTAATGTCAGTTTAGATAGTTTGGATAGGGAAAGGTTTACTCATATTACCGGTTATGATAAGTTATTAGAGGTACTAAGGGGGATAAAAGCTGCCAGGAAGGTAGGACTAGATCCAGTTAAGATTAATGTAGTTATCTTGAAGGGAGTTAATGAGGAGGAGATTCTCAAGTTTGTTAGCTTTGGTCTGGAGCAGGGTTTGATAATTCGTTTTATTGAGTATATGCCTATTGGTGGAATAGGCCAAAATAACAGGTATCTTCCTAATAACTTTGCAAAAGAGATAATTGAAAGAAAGTGGGGAGGTCTGGAGCCTCTTTCCTCTTATAATGGTTCGCCGGCAAAATATTTTAAGATTAGGGGGACTCATTCTCGGCTAGGTTTTATAAACTCTATAAGTCGTCCTTTCTGTAGTTCTTGTTCCCGTTTGCGTCTTACTGCCAAGGGAGAGTTAAGGCCTTGTCTTTTCACTAATTTTGGGGTCAATTTAAAGAAAGCTCTTGGAAAAAAAGACAAAGAAACCAAGAGAGAAGAGATCAAGGCTTTATTTGACCTGGCCGTGAGGAATAAAGTAAAAAGAGAGTTATCCTCTCTTTCAAACCCACAAAAGAAACATCAAAAAGCACCCTCTAAATTTAACAGTGAAATAAAAGAGCGATCAGCCGCTTTTATTGAAGGCAATATGTTCCAAATAGGGGGTTAAGATGATAGATGTAGGAGAAAAGGAGATTACAAAGAGGGAGGCCATAGCCAAAGGAGAAGTTTTTCTCTCCAGAGCAACTATCCAGTCAATTAAAAAAGGAAAAATTCCCAAAGGTGATGTATTAAACTGTGCTCAGGTAGCGGGAATCCTGGGGGCTAAGAAAACACCCCATCTTATTCCTATGTGTCATCCTTTGAAAATTACCTATGTTAAAGTCAGCTTTAAGTTAGAAGAGAATAGGATTGAGATTAAGGCAAGAGCGGGTGGGATTGATAGGACGGGTGTGGAAATGGAGGCTTTAACTGCTGTAAGTCTGGCTGCTTTAACCATTTATGATATGTGCAAGGGAGTGGATAAAGAAATTTTCATTTCCAATATCAGATTAGTAAAAAAAACAGGGGGAAGAAGTGGAGATTTTGCCAGAGAAAAAGAATAAGATTAGGGGAAGAGTATTCTCTGTTAACCTCAGTCAAAAAAAGAGTGTAGGAAAAAAGGCGGTTGAGGAAGGCTATCTCAAGGAAGGCTGGGGTCTTTTAGGAGATGCTCACAGCGGCCATTGGCATCGACAGGTAAGTTTTTTATCCTGGGAGAGTATCAGGGAGCAAAAGGTCTGTCCTAAGGTCAAAAAATCAGAAGAGCGAGGATTTAAGCCGGGTGATTTTGCTGAGAATATCACTACAGAAGGTCTTAGCCTGGCTGCCTTAAAAATAGGAGATAAAATTGAGATAGGAGAAAATATCAGGCTTAAAGTGACCCAGATTGGGAAAAAGTGTCATAATTATTGTGCCATTTATAAAAAAGTAGGAAAATGTATTATGCCCAAGGAGGGTATTTTCGCCGAGGTTCTAAAAGGGGGAGGGGTAAAAGTAGGTGATGAGATAAGGATTTTAGGATGATAAAGATTGCTGTAATTACGGTAAGTGATAGATGCTCTCAAGGGGAAGAAGAAGATAAGAGCGGGCCAGCTATTAAAGAAATAGTAAAGAGTTTGGGTAAGGTAGTAAAATACAGGATCATTCCTGATGAGAAAAAACTCATCTCTAATGTCCTTAAAGAAATGATTGATTGCCATAAAGTTGATATTGTTCTCACTACTGGCGGAACCGGTCTTTCTTCTCGTGATGTGACTCCTGAGGCAACTAAAGAAGTACTAGAGAAGGAGATGCCCGGCTTTGGAGAATTAATGCGCCAAGAAAGCTTCAAGCTCACTCCTCTGGCTATTCTTTCTCGGGCTACCGCTGGAACAAGAAAAAAGAGTCTTATTATTAATCTTCCCGGCAGCCCCAAAGGAGCCAAAGAATGTTTGGAGATTCTTCTTCCTGCCCTTCCTCATGCTCTGGATGTTGTGAAACAAGAATCTTTTGCCTGATTATATTAGGCTTCTTGCCTTTGAAATTTCTTTATCTTCCTTGAATTTTTTCTTGGGTTATTCGAAAGATTGGCCGCTATCTATTGCAAAAAAGTAAAAAAGAGGCAAAATGACCGGTATAATTCTCGCCGGAGGAAAAAGCCGGCGAATGAAAAAAGCCCAAAAAATAGCGTATAGCGTAGGTTATTTATCCTCTATTTTTATCTGAATATTTCCTTTTCGGTAGCCCTTCAAAGAGGAAAGCATCCCTACGATCGTTCCTCGAATCATTTGGGAAATAAAGGGATTCAAGGCAAGTACCTTCCCATTCAAAATTATCTGTGTCTCAGGCCTCAGGGCAGAACAATCCTCCAGGCTTTCCTTTCCTCTTATGATTTCCCGAGCCAGCTCATAGCAGCTATCACAGCCACAGCCCCCACAGTTTAGATTGGGCAGCTTAAAAGCTTGCCCCTCCACCAGATCAGCTATTCTTTCTATATCTTCCTGTATGTTGAATACCGGCACACCAAGGTTCATTTTCGAGGGATGAGCAAGGGTAGCTGCGCCAATCTGAAGTCCGTCGAAAAGCTCTTTTGCTTGCCAGCGAGGAGAGTCTCTGTTTCTGAGGAGCTTTGAAATAAGCGTACATAGGCAGTGGATCCTATGCCGACTGCGATCAGGATAATAGCTGCCAGGAAAAGAATCTTGCTTTTTCTCATGGCCAACCCTCTTGTAATGTTTGATTTTATTATAGGTTCTCACGAGATTTGTCAACCGATAGAAAAGAGAGCTCTGGGTAATCCCCTTTTAAAATTACAAAGTTTGGTTCCAAAGGGGATTATTCAGAACTCTCTAATAAGGTAACCGAAATAGAAGTTGACTTTTTTCTATAACATTGTATAATATATACAATGTTAATAATTTAAGAAAAAAATATGGAAGGAAATGATGATGATGAAGAATAAGGTAAGAAAGCGCCTTAATTTAAGTGAAGATGTATATGAAGCTATTAAAAGAAAACTAGATGGTAAAAATTTAAAGCCGGGAGCTAAGATTAAAGAAGAGCAGTTAGCCAAAGAGTTAGGAGTGAGCAGAACCCCGATAAGAGAGGCTATTAATAAGCTGGAAAGAGAAGGATTAGTAGAAATTATTCCTCGCTATGGAACTTTTGTAACCAATCTTTTTTTTGAAGATGTAAAAGAGATATACGACCTTAGGGGAGCATTAGAAAGATTAGCTCTCAGATTAGCTTTCTTAAAACTTAATAAAGAAAAATTCCATAAGAGACTTTTGAAAATAGCCGACTCTTTTAGTAAATGTAGGGATGATGTAGAGAAAGGTAATCTTAAGTTTTTTATTAAACTAGAAACTGCCTTTCATGATTTTTTAATTAAGTCCAGCCGAAACTCTAGACTCATCCAAATAATGAATAATCTTAATGCTCAAATTCAATCAAGAAGAACAGAGTCTTTCTCTGTCCCCGGCAGGGCCGAGAGGTCTTTAAGAGAGCATGAGGAGATTGTAAATGCTATGCTCCAGGAGGATATGAATAAAGCGGAAGAATTAATAGAGAAGCTTTGTATGAATATTAAAAAGAATGTACTCTATTTTTTAAAAACAAAACATAAGAGCTCTGAAAAGGTAGTACCTAACTCTCTTAAGAGAAAAAAGTAATTTTTGGAAATAGTTCTGTAAGCTATTTTAAATAAAAGGAGGTTATGATGAGGGAAAAACTGACCAAAGAGGAGCTTTTGGCTAAGGCTAATGAACCCAAGATACTTGCTATGAAGTATCATCCATTTTCCCGGGGAAAAATGGGGGTGGAGCTTAAAGCCCCTGTGAGAACTTATGAAGATTTTGCTATCTGGTATACTCCCGGGGTAGCCGAACCTTGCCTGGATATTCAAAAAGATGAATCTAAAGTATATGAACACACAAATAAAGGAAATTTTGTTGCTGTTGTTAGCGATGGGACAAGAGTGCTTGGTTTGGGGGATATAGGACCTCAGGCAGCTCTTCCGGTAATGGAAGGCAAGGGAATGTTATTTAAATATTTAGGGGGGGTAGATGCATTTCCTATATGCTTAGACACTAAAGATCCCGATGAGATAATTACAGCAGTTAAATGGCTTACTCCTACATTTGGAGGTATAAATCTTGAGGATATTGCTAAACCAAAATGTTTTTACATCCTTGAGAGATTA